>JBCDAP010000012.1:0-11459 GCA_039185335.1 Planctomycetota bacterium
CCTCTTGGATGCTTTTCTAACAGTTTTTTTATCTTAACATACAACTCTAGGCATACAGTGCAGGAGTGGACAACTCTAATAATTACCAGCAGTCTGTGAAGCCACGTGGTGCTGGCCTGCACAGGATTCCGGAACCGAGGCATCGCGGCGATGACGGCGGTGATCGTGTTCATGGCAATGTGCGGCGCGGGCGTGGCATCGAGCGCAGGCCAGGCGGCGTACCAGCGGGCCGCAACAGAAAGCCGACCGTATCTTTCGACCTATGAAATCGACGCGATGAATGCACACGAACGCCTGGGCGAGGGCGCCTGGCTGTACTTCGTGCCAACACTGCTGCTCAGCGGATCGCTTGCTTTCGTATGGAAAAAGGGATGGATGCGGGTTTCGCTCGGGTTGCTCGGGATCGTCGCATCGCTGTTCCTTGTGGTATGGATAGGGCGACTGGGACACACAGGGGGGGCGCTGGTGTACGACCACGGCATCGGAACACCGCCAAGGATCCCCGCGGGCAAGTAAATCGTCATCAGACTGGCGAGCGTTTCGCGGAGGCGAGACGCCTCCGCCACCGTCCTTTGACGAGAGCTTCAAAGTTCGGAGTGGTACAACGAAGCGAGGTCCGCTAGGCTGATCTGTCGCGCTCGTGGGAACATTGACTGGTCGGAGACCGGCACCACGTGTAGCACAGACGAGGAACTCGCGTATGCCGTCGATCGCAGAGACTGTCTATATCGCCGACATGAAGCCCAACGAGCGATTCGAAGGGTGCTTCTCGATCTCGAACCCGCAGATCGGCAAGACAAGGAACGACAAGCCGTACCTTCGGTGCTTGCTCGGCGACAAGTCGGCAACGGTCGCTGCTCGGATGTGGGGCGCGGACGAAGCGGTGATCCGCCGCCTGGGCGACACCGGGTTCGTCATGGCCAAAGGCGAGACACAGCCTTACCAAGGTGAGCTCCAGCTGATCATCCATGACATCCAGGGACTGGAGCCCACCGCGGAGCAGCTCGCCGATCTGCTGCCGGCCTCCAAGCGTGATCCGAAAGAAATGTTCGCGGACATCGAGCAGATCCTCGGCACACTCGAACACCCAGCCGCGAAGGCGCTCGCCGACGAGTATCTCGCGGACGAGATGCTGATGGACCTGTTCCGCCAAGCGCCCGCGGCAAAGATGATGCACCATGCGTATCTGGGCGGCCTGTGCGAGCACACGCTGTCGTTGATGCGCGTGGCCGACGCGATAATGCCGATGTACCCGAAAGTGAACCGCGACGTGGTGCTCCTGGGGCTCTTCCTGCACGACCTCGGCAAAACACGCGAGCTCTCATGGACCGGCGCGTTCGACTATTCCGAACGCGGACTCATGATCGGCCACATCGTCGATGGCGCAATCATGCTCCACGACAAAGCCCAATCCGCGATGCGTCGCGCAGGCATCCGCTTCCCCGCGGACTTCGTCATGGTTCTGCAGCACATCATCCTGTCGCACCACTCGCTGCCCGAGCACGGGGCCGCGAGAGTCCCAAGCTCGCCCGAAGCGATCATGGTGGCCATGCTGGACAACCTCGACGCCAAGCTCGCAATGGCGCTCGCGGCGGCACGTCCTGATGGAGAAGCCGAGAACGATCTGGGCGGCTCCTTCACCGACAAGGTGTGGGCACTCGACACCAAATTGTTCAAGCCCGACCCGCTCGGGTGAGATCATCAACGAGCCCCGACCATAAAGGAAGGGTCAATGGCTGGCCGGGCTCCTTCCTCACCGGGACTCGCACACGAAAGCAAACAACGAAAGACGCGAGAGCAGCACCAGACCGCTGCCTCATGGTCGCGGCTCGTTCGTGGCTACACTGCGCCGCGTGAGTTCCTCGAGCGTGCGTGGCGGGTGAAGGAGCGTGTGACGAACGATGAAAGCATCCCGGACAAGACCCATGAGACCAAGAGTGGCGAGAGACCAGGCTGCGATGGCGGTGATTTTTGCTACGAGTTCGACAGAGGAATTGGAGAAAACAGCGACAAGATGAGCAACACCCGCAACCGCAAAGGCAATAGAGATAGTGCTGATGTGTTGGCGGGGAATGTGACCGGTGCGCAACAGCTTCGATCGATGGATGAAAGGCATCAAAAGTGCACGGATACTAAATACGTACAAAGCAAAGGAAAAACTCACGAACATAAGGATGTCATGGTTCGTTGTTCGTGGCCATGTCTTGACACCAACCGAAGCGAGAACTCCGAATAGGAGCATCGTCGTCGCACAAACTGCTCCGAAGCTACTCAGCAAGCCACCAAAGCGCAACGGACGCGACACAATCAGAGGAGTAAGAGCAAGCAATTGAATAAACCAGATACCGATGGAGAGTTCAGAGATGAATCCATCGAAAGCTGCGACAAAGTTGCTCTGCCGTATGTTCACGATGTACTCGATACCGAAGTAGTACCAGAGCAACAGCACCGTGATCAGCGGACAAACAGTAACTGCTAGCACACCTGAACCAAGCAGAAGTGGTCTCTTGACCAACTGAAACGCTTCCGCCTCCGGATCGACCGCCCACATCAGCGTGACCCGGACAGGGCGGCCGCATTCCGGGCAGTTGCCCTTCACCGTCAGGCCCTGGAGCTCGTAACCGCAATCGATGCAAGGAAGCGAACCGGTGAGGGCGAGGTTCAGCGTGTCTGAACTGGACGCCTCGCGCTCCTCCTGAGGTGGTCCTTCGGGTTGGGTGGGGTTCTCATCCACTGGACTGATGGTAAGCGATCGGTTTCGGTTCGCCGAGAAACGGAGACAAAGCGTCTCGACATCAACTCTTCGTCCCATCCATGTCACCGGTTCGTGGCAAGTGAAACCAGATCGCTCCGCGAAACGTACCGGTGATGGCTTCGGCCCACAAAGACGCCCTCACCCCATCCGACATTCCTCGGCCCAGGAGGCTAGCCTGATGCGGATACCCGATTCAGAACCATCGACCGCCACCCGAGAGCGAGACCGCGTGAGCCAAGCCCCACTGCCGAAGACCAAACCCGTGACGCCGCCCGACCTCGCGGCCCTCGACCGTTTGCGCGAATCGATCGCATCAGTGTTCATGGGCGACCGCCGTGTGATCGATCGGTTGCTTGCCTGCTTGCTCGCGCGGGGGCACGTGCTGATCGAAGATGTCCCGGGCGTTGGAAAGACCGTGCTAGCCACCGCGCTCGCACGCTCGCTCGGGTGCGCCTTCTCACGAATCCAGTTGACGCCCGATCTCTTGCCGGCTGATGTATTGGGTGTGTCGATCTACGACCGAGAGACCGCCGACTTCGTTTTTAAACGCGGCCCGATCTTCGCGAACGTCGTGCTAGCGGACGAGATCAATCGCACCACGCCGCGCACCCAATCGGCATTGCTCGAGGCGATGAGCGAGGGACAGGTCTCGATCGAAGGGAAAGAGCTGCCCCTCGAACCGCCGTTCATGGTGGTCGCCACGCAGAATCCGCTGAGCTTCGAGGGAACCTACCCGCTGCCTGAGAACCAACTTGACAGATTCCTGATGCGTCTGACAGTTGGGTACCCGAATCCCGAGGCGGAAGCACGGGTGCTCGACCAGAGGCCGGCCGACAACGCGCTCAAGTCGATCACACCCGTGATGAGTGCTGCGGAGATTCTGTCACTGCAGCATGCAGCGGATCAGGTTCGCCTCGACGCGTCCCTGCGTGAATACATGATTGCGATCGCCACCGCCTCTCGGAATCACGACGAACTCGCGATCGGCATCTCGCCGCGCGGCACGCTCGCGCTCGCGGCGGCCGCAAGAGCCACCGCACTCCTCGACGGACGCGCCTACTGCATCCCTGAGGACATCACGCAGAACCTCATCGAAGTATGCGCACACCGCGTGGTCACGCGAGCACAAATCCGCTCAGGAGATACATCCGCCGCCCAAGGAATTCTTGAAACGATCATGCAATCGATCGCCAGCCCGGCCTGATCCCGCTCAGCTCGATGGTTCAGCGTTCTCCCCGACCGCGGGCTGGTCATCCTCTTGCACCACCTCTGCTGCCGCGTCCGCTTCCTCATCAGAAGCTGGGATCGCCGGCGGATTGAAGGTCCCCGCGATCAGCAGGGCAACGATTACCTGAGCAAGCCACCACCCCGAGACCGAGAGGCTGTCCGCCCGCTCACCCAACGTGTAGACCGCGGTGATCGCGGCGATCGCAGAAATCGCGGCAACTACAGGATGCCACCATCCTTCAACCGATCCCAACACCGCAACAACCGTTGCCAAGATGACAAACGCAACAATCAGTGCCGAAGCAGCCGGGCGACCAATCCGCACCGCGGTCGTCACGATGCCATCGGTCTGATCGATCGCCGCGTCACGGAGCTCGATCATCAGCAGCCCAGAAGCCACCGACGCAAAGGCCAACACCACAACCCAAACGCCCGGTGCCTGCAGACCAACAGAAGACTGCAGCGAGATCGCAAGCGCGGGGAAGACAACAAGAGCTACACCCCAAAGAAACTCGGCCCAGTCGAAGCGAGGACGGTAGGGCTTGCCAACCAGGAAGAACGCGAACGTCATGACCCCAGTCAGAGCCATCGGAACAAGGATCGCGAGGAAGAGATAAACCTGGGCGGCAATAAGCGCTAAGAAGGCACAAACAGCCGCCATAACCGCAGCGACACCCCGGGCCGTGCGCAGCGGCCCGGGACGGAACCAATCGCGATCAGGAGCAACAGCGAGACGGGGCGGCAGACCATCATCAGCGAGCTTGAGGTCGATACCCGCAAGCACGAAGACCACGACAGAGAAGAAGCTGATAAGCACAAGCGGCGCATTGACGCCGGGCAGGGCCGCCCAGACGAGCGCATAAGGCACAGTCGCCAGAATCAGCGGGAAACGGAGTGTATGCCAGAGTCGCCAAGCCTTGATCATGCCGAACATCGTAGCGGGTGATTCATTCGCCGACGCGCACCAGAATAGCCATCGCATCGGGCTTATCGTCATAGTGCCTGGCAGTAGCACGATACACCTCGACCAGACGATCCGGGTGATGCTTCATCAGGGCCTCATGCTCAGATTCCCGAAGGACAAGGTAGGAACCAACCGCCGGCAATCCGCCTGCACCGAGTAACTCTTTCGCCCACACCACGCGGGCACCCGCGAGCTGCTCGAGATAGAGACCAAGTTCGGGACGGGAATCGACCTGCTGATCGATCCAGACCAGGTCACCCTCAGAAAGGTGCTGAGCGAGAACCACAGCCGCCGGCTGCGACGATGTCGAAGCTCGCGACGATTCAGCGACAACCACCCAAGCAACCGCGCCGCAACACAGCGCAATCGCCATCGCGACCGGGTGCCCAAAGGTCATCACACGAGCAATCAACCAGCGTTTCGGCAGCAGTGCATCCGTGGCGAACGCACGAACGACGTAAGCCACGATCGGTGGAAGCAGGACGAGCGCACCAAGCGTGTACCGCGGGTTCCAAACACCGACGAGCCAATGGGCAACGATCGAAAAGAACCAGGCAAGAGCCATCACAGCCGCAAGACGCCGGCTGTCTTGATCAGGCTCCCGCCTCGCATCAGGCCCCCAAGGGAACAGTACCGCGAGCGTCAGCGGCATGCCCAGCAACAGAGCGAGCGGCGCATCATCGAGGTACGAGAAGTCGAAGAGAAAATCAGAAACGCCTTGGGTTTCAACAGGGCCTTGCGAAACATCACCCCGTGGAAGAGCCGGAAGAGCAAGGACCACACCGAGCACACCCATGATCGCGATCGGGAGAAGACGCTTTGGAGAAGAACGAGCGATGACAAAGCAAGCAACGAGACAAGCGAGCCAGACAATCGCGCTCGCAGGCCCTTTCACCGCTAGAGCGAGCGCCATGCCGACGCTGCCCATCATCACCCACCCCCAGCTTCGTCCCAAAGAGCCACCGGGCCTGAGCATCAAAGCAACAATGGCGAACGCGCCGAGCTGGGTGCCTAAGAAGAGCAACGACTCGATCTCAGCTGCACGCGCCGGCGCCCAGTACGCCGGCATGAGAACCTGCGCGAGTCCAGCAGACAGGCCCCACGGAGCACCGATCCACCTTGTCGTGACAAAGAAAGTCACCAAAGCCATCGCGATGAAAGCGAGGGCGGAAGGCAAACGAGCCGCAAACTCGGATTCACCAAAAACCTTGAATGAAGCGCCAATCGCCCAAGCAACCCCCAGCGGCTTGCGCGCATAGTCAAGTTCGTAGACCTCGCTCACCCGCCAATCGCCGGCCTCGATCATGGACCGCGCCACCTCGACCCGAAAACCCTCAGTCGATCGGTAAGGATGGGTGCCGAGTCCGATCAGAGACACCGCCGACGCAACAATCAAAACGATCAGTGCTTGCGCAACGATCGGCAACTTGATCACTCGCCATCCTCGCCTGTGGTGGGCAGCGCGACCGCCTCACCCTCCTGCTGATCCGCCAGGTCGGGGTCGTACTGGTGGACGAGCGACCAACCCTCCACATCCTCGGTCGGGAAGCCCGCGATCCACTCGCCCGTTTCGAGCGACCGTTTGATCGCGGTGTGCCACTGTCCCACGAACAGAAACATCCGCGGGTTGTCATCCGGCTCGTGCTTGAATTGCGTCGACTCCTCCATCGCGTCCGCCAGCGGCAAGTCCTGCTGAATGTGCCGGTACATCGCGATGCATGCGCCCGTGCGCTCCGAACCCGCGGCACAGTGCACAAGGATCGGGTGCTTAGACTCGTCGTTGATCAGCTCGAGCACATCAACAAATGCGTTGGGGTTGCCGATGCCGTGGCCATCGAGGCGGATCTCGTGATGCTCCACGCCGAGGTCGATGGCGACCTGAGTCATGGTGGCCTCACGTTCAGAGTCCTCGGGATAGCCGCCCATGTCGACAAGCGTTCGGATGTCATATTTGTTGATGATCGCGGTCAGCGTCCGCGGCGTCTGCCGACCAGCCCGATAGATATGCCCCGGCTCGACCACACCAAAGTTCCGCGGCACGATCTGGTCTTCTAGATGCTCCTCCCAGACGTAAATCACCACGCCGATGAACACGCCCAGAATGATCGCAAGGCGCCCCCAATCGAAACGGCGGTTGGCGTGACGCCAGAACGTGCGAGAGGGCTTGGAATCGAGAGCGGCATCGGAAGCATCCATGCCGAATAGTATCCTATTTAGAAAACAAACAGAATCACAAAAGCAAGGCAAATACAACAGCAAAGATCGCAACAACTATGAAAGCTTCATCTGACCGTGTATTTGCACAGATCGATGATCAAACGAAATAGCTCTGAAAGCATGTTTCACGCTTTCCTGAGAACGAGCGTCACCTTTACCCGATCTTGCCGATGACACCACGGTCGATCGGATCGATGCCGCCCTGCAGCATCTGATCGAGACCCTGCTCGAAAGTCAGCACAGGCTCGTAACCAAGCAGGTTCTTTGCAGCAGCGATGTCGGCGTGAGAATGCCGGACGTCGCCCGCGCGATCAGGAGCGTGCTCAACCTGCGGACGATCGACGCCAAGGCGATCGGCAAGGCGCCGAACGAGCCGGCTGATGGTCGTCGCCTGGCCGCACCCGATATTGACGACCTGCCCGTTCAATCGATCGGGAGCCGCGCCAGCGAGCAAGTTGGCACGAACAGCGTTCGTGACGTGGGTGAAGTCCCGGCTCTGCTCTCCGTCACCGAACACCGTCACCGCCTCACCCGCCTGCAGCAAAGCAGCAAACCTGGCAATCACCGCTGAGTAAGGCGAGTCGGCGGGCTGTCCCTCACCAAAGATATTGAAATAGCGCAGCGAGACACCGTCGAGCCCGAAGCCGGTCGCCCAGGCACGCACGACATGCTCGCCCGCGAGCTTCGAGACCGCGTAAGGCGACAGCGGGCGTTCGGGCATGTCCTCACGCTTCGGAAGTTCCTCCGAGTCGCCGTACGCGGATGATGACGCCGCGTACACCAAACGGGTCGCACCGCTCGCACGAGCTGCCTGAGCCACGCGGGTCGTCCCCAGCGTATTGACGAACATGGTCCGCTCAGGCTCTTCCATCGAGCGGGGGACAGACACCATGGCGGCCTGGTGAAAGACCGTGCCGCACCGTTCGAAAGCTTCAGACAGGGCCGCCGGCTCGAGAATCGAACCCTCGACAAGCGACACACGCCCCGGATACCGATCGATCAGCCCCACGATCCGAGAGACGCTCGAATTGGAGAGATCGTCGATGACAGAAACCTCGGCTCCAAGCTCCGCCAGAGCCGACGTCAGATGAGATCCGATGAACCCCGCCCCGCCGGTCACCGCAACACGACGAGCGGCGTAGAACGTGCGGAGACGATCATCCGAGGAAGAAGGAGAGATAGGGACGATGGATTCGGCCACGGGCTCTCTCGTAAGCAGGAAAGAAAGGCAGGACGATCAAAAAAGGCCGCGGTGGGATTCGAACCCACGAATAGCGGATTTGCAATCCGCCCCCTTAGACCACTCGGGCACACGGCCAATTCAGAACCAAACATCCTACCCCGGTGGGCCCCAGAGTCCAAGCACACCCCCATTCCAATTGATGCCCCAGAAGCAAGGGCAGAATCTCAGGATAGACACCGGGCCTCAAACGGCCTTCAATCCGACATGAAACAATTCTGCGGCCTGATGACGACCCTCCTCGTAGCCCTCCTTGGGGCAACCCCACTGACAGCACAGGTGCTGAGGGACGAACCCTTCGAAGAGGTACAAGGACTTGAGATCGACGATCAGCGTGGCACCATCATCCCGCGCGACATCGCGATCACCAATGCCACCGGTCGTGTGACCGCGACCAAGGACTGGTTCGTTGACGAGGATGGAAACACCGACGGACGCCCCGTGCTGCTCGTCATGGCGTACTACGACTGCCCGCTCATCTGCGACACGATGCTCGCGAACATCCAGATGATGCTCAACGAGATGAACTGGACCGCGGGCGATCAGTTCCGCGTGGTGACCGTCTCGTTCGACCACACCAATTCATCCGCCGACGCATTAGGCAAACAGATGCTCTACCGAGGCGGCTACGACCGCGAGCGTGAAATGTCCGAAGATGCCTGGCTCTTCTACACCACCGATGCCGCCTCGGCACGCCGGCTCTCCGAAGCCATCGGCTTCAAGTACCGCTTCCTCCCAGACGCCAATGAGTTCACCCACACCAGCGCGCTCTTCTTCCTCACACCAGAAGGTGAGCTGCACAACTTCATGGAGAACCTGCGGTTCAATCCGCAGCAAGTAACACTCGCTCTCAACGCCGCGGCCGAAGGAAAAACCGCCACCATCTTCGAACGCATCCAGTTCGGCTGCTTCTACCTCGACCCAAATCGCAACCAATACCTCATCGCGCCGATGACCGTGATGAAAATCGGCGCAGGCGGCGTGGGCATCGCACTTCTCGTCACTGTCGTTGGTATGTTCTTGATGTACGAACTGAAACGCCGGAAGTCGCTCGCGGCTTGAAGCACCTACTCGTCCTGCTGCAACTCGCGCATCTGTTTGAGCAGCAACCGGAAACGCAATAACGAGCGCACACGCGTCAGCAACTCGACCTTGTTGATCGGTTTGGTGAGGAAGTCATCCGCGCCGCATTCAACCGCACGCTCGACATCCCCCACTTCGCTCAGCGCCGTCACCATCACGACCGGAATCTCACGCGTATCGGGCTGCGACTTGATCAGCTTGCACAACTGAAAACCTGAAACGCGAGGCATCATCACATCGAGCAGAACAATGTCGGCCTCCGGATGCTCATCCGTCGCCGAGATCATCCCCTGGGCCTCTTCACCATCAGCAGCCTCGCGGATCGTGGCCCCGATCTCCTCCAGGTGAGCCACCAGCAGTTCGCGGTTCTGGTCGTGATCATCCACAACCAGAATGGTGGCGGTTGAAAGATCGACGGCATCATCAACCGGCAGGGGAGCCTGAGCCGCCCCATCACCCCCTCCGCCTCCTGGATTGTGGGGACTTCCCGTATCGGACGTTCTGGCAGTGTGTTCGATCATAAATCGGCTCCTCACGTCACAGTAGCCCCTCGACAGATGACCCGCGAGTCCGCCGCGCCTATCAATATCCCCTGATCCGCAGCCATCCCTCCTAAGAATCGCGAGGCCACGCCCACCATGGCATCCGTCACCTGGAAAAAGCAGACCACACTCGCCTGGGAAAACCGGTTCGAGGAGCCGACTCAGCAGGAACTGGTCGAGCACTACAACCAGCAGCTCCTGAACGTCTACAACGCGATCTTCGAGAAACTCCGCGGGCTGGGTGAGATGAACGAGCAGTTCGTGTGGATGGGCGCCCCGTGGTGCTGGTGCACGCTGGTCAACCCCGTAGACATGGATCCCGAGCGTGAGCGGAGCTGGGCGTACGTGGTCGCAGACCGCGAGCAGCCGCTGCTGGTTATGCCCGTGGACTCAGAGACCATGGAAAAACTCCCCATGCGTCGCATCAAAAAACACGTCCGCGACTTCATCACACGCGGCAAGAAAGTCGGCGACATCACCTACGTCGAATGGCCCATCGCAGCAAAGACACAGCTCGAAGACATCATGGACATGGTGAACAGGCTCTACCGCCACCGCGAGGTGATGGAGCAGAAAGACTAGACTCCATCTTCGCTCTCACTGAGCAGACTTATCGGTTTAACAAAGAGCCGTTTCCCAAAACGTAATCGCACCCGCTTGGCGGGTGCGAACACTATCTTGAAGCTGCAAAAAAGACGAAGAGTTACTTTCGCTTGATCTTGTGCAGCGTGTGCTTGCGCAGGCGAGGGCAGTACTTGTTGAAGCCTTCCTTGACCTTGTCGTCAATGCCGCCCTTGACGTTGATCGAGGTGCGGTAGTTGAGGTCGCCGGTCTCGGTGCACTGGAGCCAGACGTATTCGCGGGCGTCGCCTTTTTTCTTGGCCATGGTTCGTGTCTTTCTTGTGAGCGGAATGTGATGTGCGCGATCAGTTGCTGTCAGTATCGCGAGTGAACGTGGCGACCGTACCGTCGTGGCCGATCATAGTGAGCTCGTCCTCGATGAGGGTTGCGGTGCCCGGGCCTGGCTCACCAGGCGTTTCGGTGATATTGACGTTGGCGGTGGTCGGGGAAGCGGCTTCCCAATCGCCGGCGAGGCCGAAGGTGCCGCCTGAAACATCGGTGATGACGATGGAGAAGCGGCCGTCTTCGGAAACGTCCATGTCGCCTGTGGCGAGTCCCTCAGGGAGGGTCGTGGCGCTCCACGAGCCGACGAAGCCATGTGGAGGAGCGGCGCACCCGGCGAGCGAGCCGGCCAGCACAAGCGAGATGGTGCAGAGCAAGGAGCGCATGTCGGGTTCCCTTGGGGTAAAGCACACGGCCGCGCTTTCGCGCGGCCGCGGTGGAAATCATTGGATGTCGATCACTCAACGATCTCGGTGACCACGCCCGAGCCGACGGTGCGGCCGCCTTCGCGGATCGCGAAGCGGAGAC
>JBCDAP010000013.1:0-10335 GCA_039185335.1 Planctomycetota bacterium
GATCAGGCACTGCCGAGTCGGGCCGTGCTCGGCGTAGTGGTCGTGGGCCATCTGATAGAAGGCACGGAGCCGGCTCAGCGGGGACATCGAGCGATCCGTGAAGTATTTGCGGAGGTTGGCGGAGTGGCCGTCGGCCGACTGCTCGATCACCGCGACGCCGAAGCCCTCTTTGCTCTTGAAGTAGTGGTAGAACGAGCCCTTGGGGACGCCCGCGGCGCCGAGGATCTCGTTGAGGCCGCACCCGTTGTAGCTCTTGGCGACGATGGCCTGTGAGCCAGCCTCAAGGATGCGGTCGCGGGTTTCGGCTGTGGCGGTCGTCATCGACATGCTCCAAGTATTAGACCAGTCGTCTTGTTTGTCAACCCTGTTCAGCAGAGATTTGTTCATGCCGCGGGAAAACTGATTCTTTGACCCAATCAAAGCTCAAACATGTGGCGGCGCGGTACAGCAACGCTTCCCCTTTTGGCTCATTGCAGAGCCTGACGGAGAGCGGAGATCACGGCCGTTTCCCCTTCCACCCCCGGCTTGGACTTGCCGTGCTCGACTCCGATGATGCCGTCGTACCCGAGCTCCCGGAGGCGCTGGAAGAATGTGGCGTAGTTGATCTCGCCCGTCCCAAGCTCATTTCGGCCCGGCGCATCCGCGATCTGGATGTAGGCGATCTGATCCCACGCCGCCTCAAGGTTCGCCAGCAGACTGCCGGTCTCGATCTGCACGTGGTACGCGTCGAAGATCAGCTTGCAGGCCGGCGAGTTCACGGCCGATGCCATCAGGTATGCGTGCGGAACGGTCGTCATGAACCCGTTGGGCCACTCCCTCCCGTTTATCGGTTCGATCCCGAGCGTCAGCCCGCCGGCCTCGGCGATCTCCGCGCACCGCCGAAGGTTCTTGATCATCTGGGCTGTTTGGTACTCCCACGGCTGGCGTGGGTCGAAAGGACCCGAAAGCACGGTGCAGATCGCGGCGTCAAGTCGCTTCCCGACTTCCACCGACTCACGGATCTCGTCGAGGATCTGTTCAATCACCGATTCGTCGTCGGACGCGAGTGAGAGCGTGCTCTCGCCGTACGGCACGTGCATGGGGCCCGTGGTTTTGAATGTGGCGACGAAGGTCCCAAACGACATTCCTAGCCGTTGGAGTTCCGCACCAATCCGTTCCTGTTCAGCAGCCGGGCGCAGCTTCATAAAGTTGTCTTCGAGCGCCGTGAAGCCCTCGTCGTGCATGAATCGGATCTGATCCACCGGGTCATCTCCGGCAGAGAGCTTGAACAGGCCGTCATCGGGCGCATTCAGTCCGATGTGACCTGCGATACGGAACGGGGAGTCTTTCACGGGCATCTCCTTATCGTGGGTAAAGCCATCGCCGCAGTACACGGGTAGCAGTTGGCATCAACAGAAACGTCATCAGTGGAACAAGGGCCGCGGTCAACAAAAGCGTGCGTCCGGCCACTGGCAAGGCATCGAGATGTCGTCCGAAGACGAGCAAGAGCGCGGTGATCGTGGGATAGATCACGAGCCATGTCGCGATGGCGACTTTCCACCGCGGCGGGGGAGGGACGACGCCGAGTTCAGGGATCGTGAACCAGGTCTCGAGACCGGATGACACCCGCATCCGAGGCGATCCGTCTGTGAGATGCCGAGCTTTGTCGTCCCAGGTTGCTCGCTCTGTCGATGTCCGCCAGGCTTCCGCGTCGGCTTCGGTCGAAAACTTGAAGATGCTCGTCCAATCTCGCGATCCTGCCGCGGGCTTGAACACGTTCACGCCGAGATGTCCCGGGAGGCGTTGCACCGCCTCGAGGTGTTCGGCAAGGGCGCCTTCGAACTCTGTTTCCAGCCCTTCCTTTACGCGGCGGGAAAGAAGTACCGTCACGGGCGCGCCTCGGTCGTTCTTCATCGCAGAAATCCTCTGATGATGGACGCGACTTCTCGCGGCTCGTCGAGCTGAGGCCAGTGGGCCGAACCCTCCAGTACACGAACTGACGTGTCATGGAGTTCCGCTGCGACACTCTCACTCTGCGCGAGGGATACCACGCCGTCGTGTCTGCCGTGCAGCACCAGGACACGCGACGTGATTCGGTCCAGCTGCCCTGTGAGGGCGTGGTCGCCTCGTTGGATCGACTGTGCCAGTTGTCTGATGGCGTGCTCATCGTTCGTCGACAGGCGGTCACTGAGTAGCGTCTCGATGTCCTGATCGCTGAGCGATCCCGCGTCCACTGTTACGCGGCCCATGTACGCCCGCATCTGCTCGGGCGATTTCGGTGATGCTGCCGCTGCGAGCGTCTCAGCGGACAAGCCTTCGGGCATTCCGTGGAGAAACGCGGGGGCGATAGCGATCACATCCATGACTCGGTCCGGGCGGGTCAGCGCCAAGGACAGCGCAAGCCAGCCTCCCAGCGAGTTGCCAACCAAGTGGACCTGTTTAATGCGAAGATCGTCGAGCAGAGCAATAGTCGTATCGGCGAGATTGCGGAGGTCGATACTTCCCAGCGGTTTGGGAGAGTCACCGAAACCGAGCAAGTCAATGGCAATCACGTCGTATGACGACGAGAGGGAGGGCAGCAGTTTTCGCCACACCCGCCGGTTTGCGCCTAGGCCATGCAAGAGAACAACCGGGGCGCCCTTGCCGTCACGCTCGTACGCGAGCGACGGGACGGATGAATCATGTGTCATGCGGTGCTCGAATCGTGAGATGTCATCGGACCGGCGAGCTCGATGTAGTTCCCGTCGATGTCACGGAAGAACGTCACGCGCCGCCCGACATCTGGGAAATCCGTCGGCGGCAGCTCTGGCACGACACCTTGTGCCTCGATGAGCGCCATGGATGCGTCAACGTCGTCGACTCGGAAGCACACGTGCGAATACCCGCGGGTGCGGAGGAACTGGTCGAACGCCATCGTCTCGACGGCGTGGTCCGCGTGGTCGCCCGCATCGATGAGCTCGATACGGAAACCGTCCTTCTCAAGATACGCAAGTCGAAATCCGGGCAGCTCAGGAACGGTCCACTTGATGGAAACAGCGAAGCCCAGGACGCGTTCGTACCACGCGATCGATGCGTCGAGATCGGCAACACCGATGCAGATATGGTCGGGTGTGAGTGTGATCGGTGTGCTTGTGTTCATCGAGCGGACTCCGAAAGCGAGCTGAGTGTGTTCATATCTGAATCTGAGAGGCGGACGCTCATGGCTTCAACGTTCAGTTCGAGGTGAGCCACCTTGGTGGTCGCGGGAATGACAATCGTGTTGGGCGCGATGTGGAGGAGCCAAGCGAGTGCGATCTGCCCGGCATTCACCCCATGGCGAGCCGCGATGGCCGCGAGCGGTCCATCATCCTGAGCGAGTGGAGCGCCATGCTTCATCGGATGAGCACCGAGAGGTCCGTAGGGAATGAACGCCGCGCCGTCGGATGCGGCGGCACGAACAAGCGCTTCCGAGCTGCGCTCGATCACATTGAATCGGTTCTGTACCGACTCGATCGTCGTGACGGTCTTTGCGAGCTCGTACTGCTCGATATTGACATTGGACAGCCCGAGGAACCGCAGCTTTCCTTCGTCGCGGAGTCGAGCAAGCTCTCCGATCGAGTCCTGCAGCGGCACATCAGGATCTACGCGGTGGAGCTGGTAGAGATCGATCCGATCGCTCTTGAGCGAAGCAAGGCTGCGGTCAACATGGTTCCGGAGCGTGGCCGGGCGACCGTCTGTGATGATGTTGCCCGGTGCCGGCTTGTCGACGCCTCCCTTGGTGGCGATGACGGCCTCGCGCCCGCTCAGTGCCTCGGCAAGAAGGCGTTCGCTGTGTCCGGGGCCGTATGGGAGCGCTGTGTCAAAGAAGTCCACACCGAGATCGACGGCTCGCCTGACGAGCGAGACACCATCCTCCCATTCGGGGTAAGGCCCGAAGTTGCTTGGCTGGCCGGTCAGTCGCATCGCGCCGTAGCCCACCCTCGACACTTCGAGTTGGCCGCCGATCCGGAACGTTCTGGTGTTGGTGTCTGCGGTGATCATGACTGGTGTCTCCTTGATCGGTGATTCGGCCAATCTAGACGATACGATTCGTCTCGTCAACACTTGACGAGACGAATCGTCTGATTTATTCTCTGTTCATGACCGATATGCCGGATATGCAAGCCTCCAAACACCGATCAGGTCCCGTACGCAGCTCCGCAGCACACGAAGCAGTGCTCCGGGCTGCCGGCGAACTCGTTGCCAAGCGTGGCTACCTGAAGGTCACCATGCAGGCCATCGCCGACCAGGCCGGCGTCGGGAAACAGACGGTCTACCGCTGGTGGCCGTCGAAGGCTGCCGTCTTCATGGAGCTGTATGTCAGCCTGTCGGAGCAGCACGTGAACCCGAGCGACACGGGGTCATTCAGCGGCGATCTCAAGAGCCTGTGGGGTCAGCTACTTGAGATGTTTCAAACGACACCGGCCGGGCAGATCTTCGCCGGGTTGATCGCCGATGCTCAATCGGACTCCAGGGCGGCGCAGAGCTTCCGGCAGGACTTCCTCGTAGATCGGCGTGACTCGATGCGAGCAATCGTTGACCGTGCAGTCTCACGGGGAGAAGTTGCTCGTGAGCTCGATACTGAGACGGTGATCGACTTGATTGCCGGTCCGGTGTTTTACCGACTTCTCGTCGAGCATGAGCCCCTGTCTCAGTCCTTCCTCGATGAGACGATCAACGTTGTAGCCCATGGAATTAGTCGTTCGACGGACCCTTGATCCTTTGGCATCGAGCCTCTTCGTCACCCTTCGCGACAGGGAGGCACTTCATGTACCGTACACCATCGACCACTCGCTTGGACCAATCGCCCGGGGAAGATCTCTCTCGAGACCTCACCAATCTCCAGGCCCACCGCGATTGGGCCTCAGGATTGCTGATGAACGGGACTGACCCCGCTCCGAGTGAGCAGCGCACAAGAGACTGACTGCCATATCAGGGATCGCCCCCCGTTGTCTTCTGACATGCACGAAACGGCGTCCCTAATGTGATGCCGTTTCGGCCGCTTTGGGGCGAACGGCAAGGTATCGCGAGATGGCGGGGCAAGTCTTGACGGCAGATCAAGTAGGCGAACCCTGGTCAATCCGTGTTGCGAAGCTGAATAGTGGTCTCATGATCAGGACCATAGATCTGCTCAGCGAGGTCCGCGGCCTCCCCGTACAGCAAGAGTGCTTCAGCCAACTGACCAGAATCGCTGAGCGTGTCCGCGTTGAGCCGAATGAGACTGAACAGATCTGGGTTACTTTCGTGAAAGACCAGCCGTGCATTCGCCAGTACCTCGTCTATGACTTCGAGGGCCTCTGCATAGCGCTCAGCGGTGCGCAGTGCGGCGGCCAGGCTTTTGCCTGCCGCGATCGTCCTCACATCCTGCACTCCGAGGGATTCGCGGCTGATCTGATACGACTCCGAAAGCAGATCGATTGCGCCGTCAACATCCCCGGTGTAGTAGCGCATAACAGCAACGCCTGTTCGGTTGTTTACGGTCGCCGAATGGCCAGGGCCGAGCGTACGCAACGAAGATGCATACACGAGTTCCATCAGATCCAGAGCCTCATCGATCTTGTCTACTTCACGCAGGAGGAATGCGAAGTTGCTTCGGATCGTGTTTGTCTCAGAGTGATCCTCCCCGAGCACACGTACTGCATCCGGGATAAGAGCCTCATAGTCCCGAGCGGCACCGTCCAGGTCACCGGTGTTGTGTCTTGAGGCCGCGAGACCGTTCCGGCTTTGGATAGTGGCGGGATGGTCGATGCCAAACACAGACGTCTGGATTCGTACGGCTTCGGCGTACCTTTCCAGGGCTCGCTCGGGCCGACCCGCAAGGTTCTCCTCGACTGCAATGTTGTGCAGCGAAGTCAGAGTTGTTTGGTCTTCGGGACCAAACAACCGCTTACGAGTCTCGTACAACTCCTGGTGGAGCTGAATTGCTTCATCGAATCGGCCCCGCTCGGATGCGAGCAGCGCAATGTTGCCGATAGCGTTCAACGTAAGCGGGTGATCGGTACCGAAGTGCAGCTGGCTCTGCTCCAGCAAGCGTTGTGCTTGTTGCTCAGCCTCATCGTATCGACTCAAATCGATGAGCAATCCTACCCGTATGTTATCAAGACCGATCATGGTCTCGGCATCATCATCGTTACATGCGCTGATGGCAGCCTTCACGTGATGGAACGCACGATCATACTCTCCGAGTGACCGATACGTCGTCGCAATCGTTGCATGCAACTCTTGGATGACTGGCGGCGGATATGCAACCCCGCTCTGAAGTTCTGCTTCGGCCCGCTCAAGCATATCTCGAACCGTAGCTTCGCGGCCAAGGTCTTCAGGGGAGGCTGACGCCAACATCTGGGTCAGGAAACCATTCACCGCATCGGCCCGTTCGACTTCAGCCGCAGCAAGCTCTTCGGCTCTCTGTGTCCGTGACAGCAGGACTGAGTTCGTCGCCGCAAAGGCGCCAACAACAATGAATAGGAATGCCAAAACGACAAACGCCGCACGATACCTTGCTGTTCGTCGCCTGAGGGCACGCCACGTCGATGCCCCATGACCAATGATCGGCTCCCCTCGTATCACTCGTTCGAGATCATCTGCGAGATCACCCGCTGTTGCATAACGGAGCGACTTGTTTTTCTCCAAGGTTCGGGTGACGACTCGTTCGAGATCTCGTTGCACGTCACTCAGCCACCGTCGGAGTGGTTCTGGCTCATCCTTTTCGATCCGCGATAACACTTGAGCGAGGGATCCATCGACACGGTACGGCGATTCGCCAGAGATAGAGTGATACAACAGCAGACCGAGGGCGTAGACATCGCTGCGCACGTCGATGTCATCGACATTTCCACGGATCTGTTCAGGGCTAGCCCATTTGAGCGAGCCAAGAAAGTGTGGGCCCGTCACTGTCAGGTTCTCGCGTGCCGCTTCATGATCGCCAAATGCCTTTGCCAGCCCAAAGTCGACGACGATCGGCGTGCCGCCCGGCGTGACCCGCACGTTCGAGGGCTTGAGATCGCGATGCAAGAGGCCGCGCTGATGTGCGTAGTGCACTGCGCGCGCGATGTTGATCACGAGCTCAACAATTTCACGAGTTCCTTCTTGCTGTCGAAGCTCGGCGGCGTGCTCATCGAAGCCACCACCCTCGATCAGGTCCATGACAAGATACGGGCGCCCGTCTGAGGTCGTGCCAGAGTCGTACAGCCTGACGATGTTGGGGTGGCGCAACTGCGCCACAAAGTCTACCTCACGAGCAAAGCGGGATCGCACCGCGGGATCCCGAGCAGTCTCTGCATGCAGCAGCTTGATGGCAACACGCCGCCTGGTGGAGTGCTGGACTGCTGAGTAAACAACTCCCTGACCACCACGCCCCAACTCAATCAGGCCATCGTATCCATCGAGCAGGGGCAATCCCGTTGTGAGCGACGCTCCCTCGACTGCACGAAGCCTCGAGATGACCTCTGCATCGTCATCGAGCCAAGCTGACGAGCTGTTTCCGTCCACTCCAGTCAACCCTCTTCTTCGATCTGCTCCGCTACTTGTCTGCGGATGAGCTTAAACAGCTTGGACTTGGCTTGATAAACACGATCGATACTCATACCAAGCGCATCGGCAACCTCTTCTGCGTCCCGATTCTCGATCACGTATGCCCGAAACGCCGCAACATCTGAATCGGATGCGACCTGCTCTACATAGGTCATCGCCTGACGCAGATGATACTGCCGCCACTCATCTTCCCAGACAGCTTCGAGACTGTCGTCATGGGCACCGAGCCAATCCGCAAGAGGTTCTTGAGCGCCTTGTCGTTTCCTCTGACGGAATCTCGAAAAAATCATCCTCAATGTGATCGTTTTCAGATACCCACGGAATCGCCCGCGTTCGGAGTCGTACTCGAATCCGCGCATCGAGTTTGACAACGCCACCAGCACGTCCTGGAGGACGTCCTCCTGATCTTCCGCGGAAAGTCCCTGGCGTCTCGAAAACCCGCGGATCAGCTCGCCGTAGCGCTCAACAAAGTCCGCCCACGCCACCTCATTCTCAGGCGCTCTAAGGGCTTGCAGTAGAGCGATTTGTGTGCTCGCTGACTTCATCGCCCCAGCGTATCTCAAGGGCAAAAATATTCCAGTTTTGTGTCAGATTCGGTCCGAACCAGCCAAGCCGGTATCTGAGTGCAGCCGCCGGTTTTCGCCTCGAAAGGCCGATAAACCAAGTGAGAAGCGATAATGAGAGAGGAATGTTCCATGAGCATGTTTCGACTGTCTTTAGTAGCATCGACAGCGTTGTCAGGGATCGCACAAGCGCAGGTAATCGACTGGGACAACTCATCCGGCGGCAGCTGGAATGATGCGTTGAACTGGTCGCCCATGAACATCCCCGACGTCGCCGGCGAGACCGCGTCGATCGACACGCCGGGCACCTACACCGTCACTCTCAACTCCTCGATCCCCAACGTCGGGTCGCTGTCGATGACCAACCCGGATGCCACACTGGCGATCGTGTTTGGGCGGACGCTCGGCGTCGATGCAGGCGTCGTAAACAACGGGCTGATCCTCGTTAACACAACGACGGCCGCGGCCGTCACCAACCTCATCTTCGACGAGCCCGGCGGGACTCTGACCGGGTCGGGCACGCTGCGGCTCAACGGGATCTCGTCCCGCGCTCAGATCGCCACAGCCGCCGGAGCCGATGTCGCCCACGGCCTAAACCACACCATCGAAGGTTTCGGACGCATCAACGCGAACATGCAGAACGACGGCTTGATCGACGCCAACGTCAGCGGCCAAGCGATTTCCATCCTCACAGGTCCGATCTTCAACACCAGCACCATCCGTGCGACGAACAACGGGACTATCGACATCTCGCCCCTGGCGATGCAGCAATCGGCTTCGGGCAGGCTGTTGGCCGACGGAGGAACCATGCTCATCGGCGGCATCGACCTCATCGGGGGCACCGTCGAAACCACCGCCACGGGGCTCACCCGGATCGATGTCAACTCGAACTTCGACGGCGTGACACTCGTCGGCGACACCCAACTTGAGGTCGGCGACGCGCTGGGTGTCACCAACGGGCTGCTGAACAACGGAGACTTCCTGATCAACACCACGACCGCCGCTGCTGTGACCACGCTTCGGTTCGACGATTCGTCGACCCTGGGCGGGACCGGAACGGTCATCCTCAACGGCATCAGCTCACGATCCCAGATCATCACCGGCGTCGATCAGACCATGACCCACGCCGCGACGCACTCGATCCGTGGATTCGGCCGGATCGTCGCGTCGATGGTCAACAACGGACCGATCACCGCCGATGTGGACGGCCTGGACATCCTCATCGACGACTCGGAGATCGCCAACACCGCCACGATCTCGGCGACCAACAACGGGACGCTCGACATCGACAGCACCACGATCACCAACACCGGCGCCGGCATGCTGCTGGCCGACGGCGGCAGCCTCGAACTCTTCTTTGTGACGCTGAACGGTGGCACCGTCGAGACCACGGCCACCGGGTCCACGATCATCAACGGCAACTCTTCGTTCGATGCGGTCACCCTCGAGGGAAACACCACCCTCGAAGTCGGCGACAGACTCAACATCACCAACAGCCTCACCAACAACGGCGACCTCATGGTCAACAGCACCACTGCCGCGGCGGTCACGACGCTCCAGTTCGACGACTCCTCCAACCTGGCCGGCACCGGCACCGTGATCCTCAACGGCGTCTCCTCCCGCGCCCAGATCCTCACCGACGCGGGCCAGACCATGACCCACGCCGCGACGCACTCGATCCGGGGCTTCGGGCGCATCGTGGCCTCAATGGTCAACAACGGCCCGATCACCGCCGACGTCCCAAGCCAGACGATCAGCATCGAATCCTCGACCATCGATAACACCTCGATCATCGCGGCCGCATCCGGCGGCACGCTCGACATCAACAACACCACCATCAACAACACCAGCCCAGGCAAGATCATGAATACGGCCGGCGAGGCCAACTTCAGCGGTCTCACGCTCAACGGCGGCACCGTCGAGACCGACTTCGGTGGGATCACCGAGATCGATGGGATGTCTTTCTTCAACGGTGTCACGCTCGAAGGCAATACCCAGATCGAAGTCGGCGACACGCTCGGCATCACCAACGACCTGACGAACAATGGGGTGCTGGTGGTCAACAACACATCGGCCGCCGCGGTGACGCGCCTCCGCTTTGATGACTCCACAACGCTCGACGGTACCGGGACGGTCGTCCTCAACGGAGTCAGCACACGGGCTCAACTCTCGGGCCTGGACGGGACCATCGCGGCGACCCAGGGCGCCGATCACACCATCGAGGGCCAGGGCCTGATCGCGGTAC
>JBCDAP010000014.1:0-10120 GCA_039185335.1 Planctomycetota bacterium
CGTGCGCATCATCAGGTCCGACTCGGCGTAGAGAAGGCGGGGCTTGTCTCCGCCCTTGAGCCGGCGATCGATATCTTTCCAGAGGCGCTGGAGATACGCGAGGTCTCGCTTGAGTTCTGTCTTGGTCCGGTTCATGCCCGCGGTGCGGAGGATGAAGCCGAAGCCTTCGGGAAGGTCGAGCGCATCGAGGATCTTGCGCATCTCGCGCCGCTCGTCTTCATCTTCGACCTTGCGCGAGACACCGACTTTGTCCATCTGGGGGAGCATGACCATGTAGCGCCCGGGGATGGAGAGGTACGAGGTTAGGGTCGGGCCTTTGGTGTTGATGCCCTCCTTGATGACTTGAACGAGAACGCGTTGTCCTTTTTTGAGCGCTTGCTGGATCGCCGGGCGTTCGCGACGCGGCGTTTTCTTTCCGATCTTCTCGGTTGTGTCGTCGTCTTCTCCTGGGAAGTACTGGGGGTGCAGGTCGGAGATGTGCAAGAAGCCGTTGGTGTGGAAGCCGAAGTCGACAAAGGCGGCTTGGATCGAGGCTTCGACGTTGGTGACCTTGCCGACGTAAATGTTGCCAACGATGGATTCGGAGTTCGCGAACTCGGTGTGGATCTCTTCGAGTTGGCCGTCTTGGACAAGCGAGACGCGGCACTCATCACCCGGGACGTAGTTGATCAGCATCCGCCGCTTGGCCTGATCAGCCTTCGGTGATTTCTTTGATCGAGAAGAAGACTTGGATCTGGTGATCTTCGTCTTTGGTTGTTTTTCTTCGCCTTTGGTGTCTTTGTCCTGGATCTGTTCTTCGACTGTCGTGGTGGCCATGGCCGCTCCTGAAATGTCAGGGCGTCACGCAGCTCGTTCGTACCGGCTCGATGGTGTGCGCGAGATGATGCGCACGATTGGATGTGTTCCCGGGTGATGGTTTGTCATCAGGAAAGCTGAGTTTCGGGCGGGTGTCGGTCGGGGTGTCGTGTCGCCTAGGGTGATGGGCGCGGGAGGTTCGCGGTAGCCGGGGAGGCGAACTCACACAGAGAGGTGAGGCTCGAACCCGGGATGCTTGTATGCCCTGCTTCGGGCGGTACTGGCGAGCTCTGCGTCCGTGATGAATCTGGGTAGGGGTGAAAACGAGAAGGAATTCTTGTCTGCAGCGAGCGTGCCGGGGATCAAACTCCGGATTCGATGGAACGCCCATCGAACAGCTCGGGAAAGTGTTTCCGTGCGGCGTCGCGCAGAAGCGCGGTCACCTGACGTTCGGAATCGAGCGAACCAGCCCGACGGGCCAATAACTCGCAGGCATTGATATCGACCGATCGGACCACCCGCTTGACATAGGGCAGACGACTTGGTGATGCAGAAAGGGTACGGAAGCCAAGACCCAGAAGCAACATTGTGTATTCAGGATCGCCCGCCACTTCGCCGCAGCACGAAACGGGGACTTCGTGGCGGCGTGCAGACCGGATTGTGTCCTTCATCAGCCTCAAAACCGCGGGATCTGCCCCCGAATAGAGGTTCGCCACACGCTCATTGGTGCGATCGACGGCGATCGTGTACTGGATCAGGTCGTTCGTGCCCACCGAGAAAAAATCGACCTCGCGAGCAAAGGAAGTCGACATAATCGCCGCGGCGGGTGTCTCCACCATCATGCCTATCTTGACATTTGGATCGAACGCAATCCCTTCCTCGGCAAGGTCTTCCATGACATCGTGGAGAACGAGCTTGGCCTGGCGGAGTTCCATCATCGTTGAGATGAGCGGGAACATGATCTTGAGCGGGCCGATCGCCGACGCTCGGAGCACGGCACGAAGATGCTGTTTGAACATCGAGATGTTCGTGAGGCAGTAGCGGATAGAGCGTTCGCCGAGGAACGGGTTGCGCTCCGGGTTCATGGCTCGCTGCTGGGTGTATTTATCAGCTCCGAGGTCGAACGTGCGGATGGTGACGGGGAGCCCATCTGCGGAGCCGACCGACTCAGCGAAGGCTTTGTATTGCTCTTCTTCTGTTGGTTCGTGATCGGAGGTGAGCCAGAGGTATTCGGTACGAAAGAGCCCCACCCCACGCCCGCCGTACTCGAGGACGGTGGGAACTTCCGCGGCGTATTCGATGTTGCCCAAGAGTTCAATCTCAACACCATCGGTCGTGATGGCGGGTTCATTCGCGGTCTCTCGCAGTGATGCGGCGAGCGCGGCCGCGACTCTCGCGCGTTCTTCGTAACGCTCAAGGGTTTCTTCATCAGGGCGAACAATGACGAGGCCTTGGTCCCCGTCAATGATGATGGGATCGCCATCACGTGCGGTGTCAACGAGGGATTCGCATCCGACAACAGCAGGGATGTTGAGGGCTCGAGCGAAAATCGCGGTGTGGGATGTCAATCCGCCCGAGTCGGTTGCAAAGCCGGCAACACCCTGGTCGCGGAAACTTGCCGTTTGCGTTGGGGTGAGTTCACTCGCGATGACAACCGAGTCGGTGTCCGAGTCGGCAAGACGATTTTGATGTTCGCCGATCAGGTGACGAAGGACGCGATGGTCGAGGTCCCAGACATCGTCGACCTTGGTTCGGAACGCGGTGTCGGGCATCCTCGCGAATTGCTCGGCCACGATCCGGAACTGTTCCTGGACCGCCGTCTCGGCCGGAACGTGATCGTCTGCGATGCGCTGGCGCATCGGGTCGATCAGCGTCTTGTCCATGAGCATGCCTTGGTGGAAGGCAAAGATCTGAGCGGCGTCTCTGCCAAACTCCTCCTCGGCGCGCGTACGAAGTTCCGCAAGTTCAGCGAGCGAAGCTTCCACCGCCTCGTCGAGGCGGGCTTGTTCATTCTGGACTTCTCCCGAGTTGATCGAACGAGACGAGACCGGGCGGCGGATGTCATCTAATAAAAAAGCACGCCCGATGACGACGGCGGGAGAGACCGCGATGCCGGGCATTTCGCGCATAGTGCTCAGTGGTGGACTCCAAGGATTACGAGGGAGGTCATCGTATCTCAAGGTGTGCAATGGCGAAAATTGGTGAAGTTATCGCGGGAGAGAAAGGGCTTGACTGAGGGGTGGGAAGGTGGCTAGTGTCTGTTCTGTAGAAACGCCGTCGGGGAGGTGTTCATCAAGATCACGCTGCGACGGCCCGCATTGCCGAGTGAGTCTCGGCCCACGACATTGTCTCACTGATCTATCCGCGCTGTTCGGCGTGTGATGGGTGGCTGTGATTGATTTGGGGATATCGAGCGCATGACCCAGTTGACGGGGATTCTTGAGTGGCCTGAGCGTGCCGAGGGACGTGTGCGCCAGTTCACCGACCACATTATTGCTTCGGATGACGATCCATTTGTGCCTGTGGCGCTCGGGGAGGAGTACCCCTTGCGTAATGGGCAACAAGTTACCGTTGAAGTCATTCAGAAACGTCCTCGCAAGCGCAAACGCGCGGACGGGTCGAAGGCGCCAAGAAACCTCCGTCCTGTCGTCGATCGAGTTCTCGCGATCGAGGGGATCGAGCCTGGCGAATACGCTCAGAGAACCAAGTTCGAGGATCTTGAGTCAGTTGATCCAAGACCAAGATTGCATTTGGAATATCCAGGATGTCCGCCCGCTTGCCGGCTGGTTGACATGTTCTGCCCGATCGGGCGTGGACAGCGCGGCTTGATTGTTGCTCCCCCCAAGTCGGGTAAGACTATTCTTCTGAAACAGATTGCAGAAGCGTTATCGAAGAATCATCCGGATCTTCACTTGTTTGCGTTGCTTGTGGATGAAAGACCTGAAGAGGTCACTGATTTTAAGCGTTCAACACCTGCGCGTGTGTTTGCGAGTTCGAGCGATCACGATGTGGAACGCCACATCGCGGTGTCGACGATGCTGATCGAGCGAGCTCGGTTTATGGCCGAAGCCGGGCATCATGTGTGCATTCTGATGGATTCGCTCACAAGGCTCGGGCGTGCATTCAATAATTCACGCAAGCACGGGAACTCCGGCAAAACAATGTCGGGGGGAATCGATTCGAAGGCGCTCGAGGTGCCGAAGCGCATCTTCGGTTCGGCGCGGAACACCGTAGATGCGGGGTCGATCACTGTCATCGCTTCTTGCCTTGTCGACACCGGATCGCAAGGCGACCAGGTGATCTTCGAGGAGTTCAAAGGAACGGGCAACATGGAGCTTGTGCTCGATCGCAAGATCGCTGAGCGAAGGGTTTACCCCGCGATCAACTTGGCGGCATCTGGCACGCGCAATGAAGAGCTGATGATGACCGACCAGGAATTCAAAACAGTGAGCGCGCTTCGCAGGAGGCTGCTCAACATGCCGCCGCATCTCCAGATGGAACAGCTCTTAGCGGCTCTCGATAAGTACGAGACCAACGCCGAGTTGGTGGGGCTGGGTCGCTAGTTCATGCCCGATAAAACTTGGGGCATCTGGTGCTCTTGCTGATCAGGTAAGAGGGGTAAAAAACCACCTGCAAGAGGGTATATCGATGGTGGGCGATTTATCGAACGCTGACTATGATCAGCGACCGCGTTTCGACGTGGCCTTCGTTTGCACTGTATGGAGAACCGCTGATGTCGACTCTGCCCACCGTTCCCGATATCCGATGTGCCGCGTATGAAGAATTGCGTGAATACTTGCGCGAGAGTGCGATCGCGGGGTCGATCGGATCTTTGGTTGGTTGGGATCAGGAGACTTATCTGCCTCGTAAAGGGGCTGCGCTTCGTGCGGAACAGAGACGGATCTTGAGCCGACTTCTGCACGAGCGGGGCACATCTGATCGCTTGGGTGAATTGATCGCGGAGTGTGAAGGTGATGCGGAGGTTCTGGCCGATCCGATCGCGGTCGCGAATGTTCGAGAGATGCGTAAGGATTACGACCGCGCGGTGAAGCTGCCGGGCGATTTGGTAGAGTCGCTGGCGGAGTGCGCATCGCTCGGCATGAACGCATGGCGCGAGGCACGCGCGAAGAGTGACTTCTCGTTGTTTTTTCCTTGGCTCAAGAAGGGCATTGATCTCAATCAGCGCAAAGCGGATTGTCTCTCTGGTACTCCTGGCCAGAACCGCTACGACACCCTGATGGATCAGTACGAACCCGGGATGACGTCAGAGCGCGTTCGCGAGCTCTTTGGTGATCTTCGCGAGTCAACGCTCGTTCTTCTCGACAAGGTGCTCTCTTCGAAGAATGCCATCAACGCTTCGTGCGTGACTGTCGAGACCGATCTCAATAGCCAACGCGCACTGTGCGAGAAGATTATGGCCTCCGTTGGCTTTGACTTCGACGCGGGTCGTTTCGACGATACGACGCATCCTTTCTGCTCGGGTTTCGGGCCGGGTGATACACGGCTGACCAATCGGTACCGTGCCGACGGTTGGTCGGACTCGGTCGCGTGCGCTATGCACGAGGGCGGGCACGGCTTGTATGAACAGGGCTTGCTCAAAGGCGATCACTTTGGTCAGCCGATCGCTGAATCGATTTCGCTCGGGATCCACGAGAGCCAATCGCGTTTGTGGGAAAATCAGGTCGGCCGATCGGTTGAGTTCTTGACTTGGGTCCGGCCGATGATCGAAGAGTATCTCGGTTCCTCGGCTGCTGGAACTTCGGTTGATGAGTTGTACCAAGCAGTGAACGAACTGAAGCCGAGCTTTATCCGTGTTGAGTCTGATGAATTGACTTACAACCTGCACATCATGCTTCGTTTCGATTTCGAGCGAGCCATGATCGAGGGTGAACTCGATCCCAAAGACCTCGCGCCGGAGTGGAACAAGCGGATTAAGTCGGACCTAGGGCTCGATGTTTCGAATGATGCTCAGGGATGCCTGCAGGATGTGCACTGGTCGATGACCGCGATGGGTTACTTCCCGACGTACACGCTCGGCAACATGTACGCCGCGACGTGGTGGAACCAGATCGCGAAGGATGTTCCCAACCGCGACGAGCTGATTGCGAAGGGTGATTTTGCTCCGGTCCTTGGGTGGACGCGAACCAACATCCACACGCACGGTCGGCGTTACGGCGCGGAGGAGCTGTGCAAGCTGCTCACAGGTGACGGTCTGTCCGCCAAGCCCTTGATCAACTATCTCACGGAGAAGGTCGACCGTCTCTACGGCTGATTTGACGGGGCAACACGGTCATAAGACCTTCATCGTGACTCGAAGGAGGACTCCGATGCGCTCGACTCTTGGTCTTTGCTTTGCTTGTGTCCTGGCGTTCCCGGTGGTGGTGAGCGCGGTTGGCTGTGCATCCGCCAAGATCGCGATTTCCGAACGCTTTGGCTACGCCAAACGCGAGCAGCTCGTCGACACCGTCCAGGAGGCGCGTGATGAGCAGGAAGAAGCAAAGGAGCAGTTCGACTCGGCCCTCGAAGCCTTTGCGGCTGTCACCCAATTCGATGGCGGTAACCTCGAATCGCTCTACTCCAAGCTCAACCGCGAGCTGAAGCGATCTGAGTCGCGGGCGAGCGATGTCTACGGGCGCATCGATGCGGTGAAGGCGGTGGGTGAATCGCTCTTCCGCGAGTGGGAAAAGGAGCTTGATCAGTACGCGTCGGCGGACCTGCGAGCCGCGAGCGAGCAGTCTTTCCGCAAGACTCGCCTGCGTTACAACGAGCTGGTCGCGGCCATGGAGCGAGCAGCGTCCAAGATGCAGCCCGTGCTGACCGCCTTTAAGGATCAGGTGCTGTTCTTGAAGCACAACCTGAACGCGCGGGCGATCGCCAGCCTCGAGACCTCTCTGGACAGCCTGAGTTCGGATGTGGAAGCGCTGATTGCGGAGATGGAGGCGAGCATCGCTGAGGCGAACGCGTTTATCGCGGAGATGGACGCCAACGGGTGATTCCGGGTTTGTGCGGGTGGAGCATCGGTCGAGATTCGTTACACTCTTCGACCCTTTTGAGAACGCCCCCCGAACACTGAACAGACGGAGAACCTCCCGTGGCAACTCACAAAGTCACCCTCATGGAAGGCGACGGCATCGGACCCGAGATTTCGCGGTCGGTCGTCCAGATCATCCAAGCCGCCGGCGTGTCGATCGACTGGGAGCGATGCGAAGCGGGCAAGATTCCGATGGAGAAGGGGGTTACGACCGGGTTGCCGGATGAAACAATTGCCTCGATCGACCGCAACAAGGTGGCGCTCAAAGCGCCGCTCGAGACCGCGCTCGGTTACGGCGGCAAGTCGGCGAACGTCACGCTCCGCAAGCTGTTCGAGCTTTATGGAAACACACGTCCCTGCCGCGAGCTGCCGGGGATTGCTGGGCCGTTTGCTGGGCGCGACATCGACCTGGTCGTCGTTCGTGAGAACGTTGAGGATCTGTACGCCGGCATCGAGCACATGCAAACACCCGGTGTCGCCCAGTGCCTCAAGCTCATCTCACGCAAGGGTTGCGAGAAGATCGTTCGCCTCGCGTTCGAGCTGGCCATTTCCGAAGGTCGCAAGAAGGTGGCGTGCGCCTCAAAGTCGAACATTATGAAGATGTCCGAAGGTTTGATGAAGAAGACCTTCGAGGACATCGCGCCCGAGTACGAGGTGCAGGGCATCGAGACCGAGCACTTCATCATTGACAATTTGGCGCATCAGTTGGTGCGTGTGCCAGAGCAGTTCGATGTGATTGTCACGACGAACATGAACGGTGACATTATCTCCGACCTGACATCGGGCCTGACAGGTGGTTTGGGCCTGGCTCCCTCGGCCAACATCGGCAACGACGTTGTCATGTTCGAAGCGGTGCATGGCTCCGCCCCGACCATTGCTGGCAAGGACATCGCGAATCCGACCGCGTTCATCCTGAGCGCCTGCATGATGCTGCGCCACCTGGGTGAATTCGACGCGGCCGAGAAGGTCGAACGCGCGATCCATGAAACGCTCGAAGAGGGCAAGGTGCTTACGGTCGATGTAGCCCAAGGCGTCGAGCCTGCGACAACAACGCAGTATACCGAGGCGATCATCGCCAACCTCGGCAAAGCGTCGAAGACGTACAAAGCACGCGATTACAAGAAAGTCAGGCTGCCCGAGCTCGACCCGCGCCCTGACTTCGTGACCGCGAAGTCGTGGGAATCGATCGGCTGCGATCTCTTCATCGAATCACCGCTCGATGCAACCGCGTTGGGCGACTCGCTCGTTGAGCTCGCGCAGGGCGCCGCGCTCAAGCTCAAGATGATTTCTAACCGCGGCATGAAGGTGTACCCCGCGATGGCTGGCTCGCGTACCGATTGCATCGACCACTGGCGCTGCCGCTTTGTGCGCACTGACGACTCAAAGGCGGTGACGAACGACGACATCACCACCCTTGTCGAGAAGGTGCAAGCCAAGCATGACTGGATGCACATCGAGAAGCTGCACCTAGTTGATGGTGAGCGTGCTTACTCGATGGCTCAAGGCGAGGATTGAGAAAAGCACAAAGAGCACGATCCTTATCATGCTCTCATTTGGGAGCATTTTCTTTGCGAAGCTTGTTGCCCGGAGTATGCCTCAGGCTCATCGTTAATGATGACGAGTGAAAGGTGCCAGATCAGGCGGCCTCGGAGCTGGCGGATTCGTCCGGCTCGTTCTCGCATTTGACGAAGACGCCGCGTGTGAGGATCTGCGCTTGCGCGAGTTCGCGGAGCTTTTTGATCGTCGCCTCGGTGAGCGGTGTGCCGACACTGAGCATGAGGATCCCTTGTGCGTTGGTGACATCGCGAGAGATGATCATGCCGGGTTCGAGCTTCTTGGTGGAGAGCTCGACCTCGTGGGCATCGGTTGTGCGAGAATCCACGCTATCGTCGAGGAGCGCTGCGATAATCTCGGGATCGAATTGGGTGCCCGATCCGGCTTCGAGTGCTCTATGTCCGTCTTCGGCCCTCGGCTTGGTGGGCTGCGAAGGGGAGAATGCAGCGCAGTCGAACGCGTTGGCGACGGCGACGATGCGAGCCGGAAGCGGGATGGCGTTGCGTTGGAGTTTCGGTTCGCCTTTGCCGTCGTACTTTGCTGGAACGCAGCGGACGCCCTTGGCGATCGATTCGAACCCGCGGACTCGCGAGAGGAGCGCGTAACCCGTCTCATAAACAGAACCCTTGCTGGGCTTGGGTTTCTTGGGTCCGGCGTGCGAATGAAGATCAGCGATTCTTCCGACGTCGTGAAGAAGCGCGACGTACTCGACTTCTTTGGTTTGTTCTTTGTCGAGACCAAGCGACTTTGCGATCTCGGTACCCAGATCGGCAACACGGCGTGAGTGTGCAGCAACGTTGGCATCGACGGCGTCGAGGATGCCGAGGATAACGTCAACAGTATCGCGGAGCGAAAGCTCGAGACGCTCGGTGATCTTCTGCAGCTTCTCTGTTTGCAACTTCAATGCAGCGGTACGTTTCTCGACTTGTTCCTCGAGCTGCTTGTTCCATTCTTCGAGCTTTTTTTGGTGCTCCTCGGCCTCTTTGGTGAGTCTGCGGTTATCGTTGATCAGGTCATACGATTTGACCCCCATCTCGACGACGGTGAGCAGGTTCTCGTCGCTCCAGGGCTTGGTCAGGAACTGCTGAACCTTTCCTTCGTTGATGGATTGCTGGGCGGATGAAAGGTCGGTGTAGCCGGTGAGTGTGATCCGGTAGGTGTCGGGTGTGAGCTTATATGCCTGAGACAGAACTTCGGCGCCGGACATCTCCGGCATCCGCTGGTCGCAGACGATAACGGCGTAAGAGTTTTGCTTAAAGAGTTCAACCGCCTCCATGCCGTTCGGGGCGATGTCAACGTCATACTTGGCGCGGCGAAGGACGCGCTTGATCGCGCGAAGGATGCTCTCTTCATCATCGACGACAAGGATGCGGTGTTTGGGAGGAGCCGGGGGTGTCATGGTTTGCTTTCCTGATCAGGCCGCCTTTTGCTGTTCTTCGTTTTCTTCGGGCGGACCCGCCTTTGGCAATGTCACACGGAAGGTAGTGCCCTTTCCTGCTTGAGAGCAGACATTGATCGCGCCCCCATGAGCGCTGACAATGTTGTGCGAAAGATGGAGCCCGAGCCCGGTGCCCTTGCCCACGTCTTTGGTCGTAAAAAAAGGATCAAAGATTTTGCCAAGGGTTTCTTCGTCGATTCCGTGCCCATCGTCTTGTACTTCGAACCAAATGTTGTCTCCTTGCTCGCCGGTGCGGACCGTGATGTTGCCTTGCTTCTCGATCGCCTGGACCGCGTTGATCA
>JBCDAP010000015.1:0-9967 GCA_039185335.1 Planctomycetota bacterium
CCCAGATTCTCTGTTCTTCCAGCTTTGCCTTGCCCGCGAACTCGGTGCATATCGCCAAGGTTCGCTATCACGCTCAACCAGGCCTGCATCAAAGATTGAACGGGTGACTTCCTTCTGACACATCCGATGTGTTCCGATACTCAACCAGCAATCACCCACCTTGAACCCCATGGAATCAGCATGATCCTCAAGCTCGGCGAAATCTTGGTTAAGAACAACGTGCTCACCTTGGCGCAGGTTGATGCGATCCTCGATGAGCAGGCAACTCGTCACCAGCCGTTTGGGGCGCTTGCCGAGGAACTCTTCGCGGTTGCGCCAGAGGACGTCGAGCATGCTTGGGCCGAGCAGTACGAGATGCTCGCAGAGCATATTGATCCGAGGCGATGCATCATTCCCGATGAAGTATTGGGCATGGTCTCACGTAGGCAGGCTTGGCAATTCCGCGTTGTGCCTCTTGAAATCGACCATGGGCATCTTGTTCTCGCCACAACGCGCGAGCACTTGCCCCGTGCGGTGCGCTTTGCCAGCCGTGTTCTGACCTTGCCTTGTACATTCGTGATCGCGGAGGCACATGCTCTCGGCGAAACGCTCGTGGAACGTTATCCTTTGGGCGGTTTCACAGCGGAGTGTGTGCACACACTCCCCGGAGTTCACGACACACGCGCCACGGTTTCGTGAGCCGTACGCGATTTGATTCGTGTTAATGCAGGCGAGCAGAGGCCTCGCGGCGAACCTGCGCCGCGGGCATGACTTCGGTTTCCTGGACCAAACGTTCATGAGCGGCGTAGTCTTCGCCGAAACGGAACAAGCGGAACGAATTGGCAAGCACGAGGATGTCGCTGAGGAAGTGCCACAGCACCGCGACGCCAACGCCGCCGATGACGCCCAGGCCTACCTTGTCGAACTGCCCGGTCGCGGCTAAGACAAGCCCAATGATGGCCACCACGATTGAGATCGCGATGTTCTGAGCAACAACTGCTTTCGTGCGACGGGCGAGAAGAATCAAGAATGGGACACGGCCGACATCGTCGGTCATGAGCGCAACGCCTGCGGAGTTGGTGGCGATGTCCGAGCCCGAGAGTCCCATCGCCACGCCGACGTCGGCTGCTGCTAGGGACGGGCCATCGTTGATGCCATCGCCGACCATCAGGACGCGTGAGCCCTTGTTGACAAGACGAGTCACGATCTCGTGCTTCTCCTCGGGCAAGCACTCGGCTTCGATCTGATCAACGCCGACAGTCTGTCCCACACGCTTCGCGACCGCGAAGCGGTCACCCGTCACAAGCATAATGAGACGAGAGCCGAGCTCCCTGCACTGCTCGATCACCGGCTTCGAGTTCCGGCGCAGACGATCCTCGAGTCCGACCGCACCGAGATACTGCCCGTTTCGAATAACGTGCACGGCGGTCATCCCGCCCAGCTTCTCTTCGATGTGTGTGACCTGGCCATCATCAGCGCCGCATTCGCGGATCCAGCTGGACCGGCCGGCATGGATCTCGCCTTCTTCCACACGCGCGTAAACGCCCTTGCCATGCACTTCTTCGAAGTTTCCGTTGCCGTTCAACGGAAGGCGGACTTGTTTGGCTGTCGCGACGATCGAACTCGCAATAGGGTGATTGGACTGTTGCTCGGCTGACGCGGCGGCGTGCAACAGTGACTTTCCTCGATCGTCACGCGAGCCATCTCCATCGACAGGCTCAAGACGCGTAACCGCAAAGCGGCCCGTTGTTAGCGTACCGGTCTTGTCGAAGATGATCGCATCGCAGGTCGCCGCGGCCTCAAGGTAATTCGTTTGTTTAATCATGACACCCAGACGTGCCGCAGCGGCGAATGCCGCGACCATGGCCGAGGGGCTGGCGATCAGGAGGGCTGAGGGGGTTGCCACGATGAGCACGGTGATCGCCAGGTCAATCGCCTTGGCGGGGTCGCTTTGGTTCTGCACAAACCACACCAACGCCGCTGTGATCAACACCACAGGAACGAAGTACCGCGCGACCTGCTCGATAAGAAGCTGACGAGGGGACCGATTCGTTTCGGCTTCATCAATAAGCGATGCGACTTTTCCGATAGTCGTTTCTTCGCCAACCTGCGTCACACGCAGATCGACCTGTGCGGTGAGATTAGTTGTGCCCGCGAAGACCGAGTCACTAGCCGACTTTTCGACCGGCAAAGCTTCACCGGTGAGGGATGCTTCATTGATGCTGGTTGATCCGGACTCGATTGTTCCATCGACGGGGAAGTTCTCACCGGGGCGGACTCGGACGATGTCGCCGACTTGCACCTGAGCGAGCGAAGCCTCGATCTCTTCACCTTCACGGACGATGCGTGCCGTGTCGGGGGTGAGCTCGACCAACTCCTCGATCGCACGACGAGCACCCCACGCGGTGCGACGCAGAGCAAGGTCGAACATCAAGAGAATGAACGCGACATAGCCTGCAGTTTCATAGCGCCCGGTTGCGATCGCGGCCGAGATCGCAAGCAAAGCAAGCACTGAGCTAGAAGGTCTGCCTTCAGCGAGTTCGCGCCAGGCATCGCGGGCGAGACCGAGAGCGAGAACGATCGAGCCGACGAACGCCGGGACCATGGTGATCTCTGGTGACATATCACTCACCATCTTCAGGATGGTGGTGAGCAGGACGAGCACCCCGCCGAAGAAGTAAAGGATGATCTGTGTCTCGGTGGATGAGACACCTGCTGAGGCCGAGGCGAGACCTGCTCTTGAGGTTTCATCTACGGTGTGCCGATGGTCGTAGGTGCGATCAGCTGTCGCCATAGTGGGTGACTCCGTCGGTTTCGTTCGTGTTGGGGTTCAGTGTTCGGGAATGGGCCGTGCTTGATGCGGTGGGGGACAAAGCCCGAAAGCGGCAGGCCCCGATGACCATATAGTAGTTCGATTCCTCCGTTTGTGAAGACCATCCCATATTCCGTTTGAGGGCCGCTTCGGGTTGCAGATATGACCAAAACCATCACGATCCTGGGAGACGGGCAGATGGGCCTTGTTGCCGCTGCGATGCTCGCGAACCCGGATGGCACGGGCTCCACGCCGGCCCACTCGCTGGATCTCCGCCTCTGGGCGCACGAAGACGGAACCGCTCGCCGGCTGGCCCAGACAAGGCAGTCCGTGCGGCTTCCGGGGCTCGTCCTAGGCGAGAGCATCACCGTGACCGGCTCAGATGCCCTCGCACTCAGCGAGACCGATCTGGTCGTTTTGGCGGTCCCGACGCAGTTCATCCGTCCAATTCTCAATCGCTTGAAGTCCGATGTAGCACAGGGTGTTCCTGTGGTTTCCGTCTCGAAGGGAGTTGAGATCGGCACCCTCCTGCGTCCAACCGAGATCATCGCGGACGTGCTGGGTGATCGTTCCACCGGTGTGCTAGCCGGCCCGACAATCGCGACTGAGCTCGCGCGTTGCCTGCCGGCGACGATGGTTTGTGCCTCGGAGAAGCCCGAGTTCGCTCTCGAGGTTCAGGAGCTTTTTACGACCTCCTGGATGCGGATCTACACCTCCGATGACCCGCTGGGAGTCGAGCTCGCCGGCGCGACCAAAAATGTGATCGCTATTGCGGCCGGCATCATCGACGGCTTGCAAGCCGGCTTTAATGCCAAATCTGCTCTTCTGGCTCGAGGGCTCGCGGAGATCGCTCGCCTTGGCTCGGCTATGGGAGCGAATCCCGAGACGTTCTTTGGTCTCACCGGCGTCGGTGACCTCGCCACAACCTGCTTCTCGCCTGAGGGACGTAATCGGTCTTGCGGCGAGGCGCTCGGGAGAGGGGAGGCGATCGATGATTATCTGGCGCGGACCGATTCGGTGGTGGAGGGCGTTTTCACCGCGAAGTCTGTGCTCGCGATGGCCGAGAAGCACGATGTCGACATGCCGATCGTTCGCGCCGTGAACGCGATTCTCGGCGGTGGTCTTGATCCGATCGACGCGATCACCACACTCATGAAGCGTGACCTGAAGGCCGAGCGGGTTGGTTAGTCCTCTCCCCCTTCTTGTTCTTTTTCTTGAAGGCCGTAATCGCTGAGCATCTTTTGCGTGACCTTGCGTGGGTCATGTCGCTTCTCTTGGATGTCTTTCGGGACATTTGTTTCGCCGATGCGGCGGTCCGGAGCGTGAAGCTTGAACTTCGAGATCAGGGTCTTCAGTTGATCTGCTTTCTTCGACACTGCTGTGATCGCTGTGGCGGTGTTTGAGGATGATTCGCTCGCTCGCGTGATGGCGTGTGTGATCGAGACGATCGATTCGTTTACTTGTTCGGTTGCTTGCGCTTGCTGTTCGCTCGATGTTGCGATCGAAGAGATCAGCGTTGCAACATCCTGTGATCCGTTCACGATCGAATTCAAGCTGCATGCGGCCTGCCCTGCACGTTCAACACCCTGGCGGACCCGGCTCAGACCCGCGTCCATGCGTTTGCTCGCAGAGCCGGTTTCCTCTTGGATGGCTTGGATTTCGTTCGCGATTTCGTCGGTCGCTTTGGTTGTACGATCCGCGAGCTTGCGCACTTCATCTGCCACCACGGCAAAGCCTCGCCCATGCTCTCCAGCCCTGGCGGCTTCGATCGCCGCATTGAGTGCGAGCAGGTTGGTTTGGTCAGCAATCTCGTTGATCACTTGGATGACCTCGCCGATCTGCTTGCTTCGTGTCGAGAGATTGGTGATTTCTGATGCGGATTCTTCTACGAAGCTTGCGATCGAGCGGATATCTTCGATTGCTCCTTCCACGATCTGGCCGCCTTCTCCCGCTTCCCGGCCAGCGTCTGCCGCACGCTCGCTCGCTTCGCGAGTTCCGTCGGTCACTTCCATGACCGAAGCGGACATCTCTTCGGATGCGGCAGAGATCTGCTGCACTTGCGATTGCTGTTGATCGAGTTCTTGGGCCATCTCGCGAGACAACACCGAGAGATCCCCGGATGCTCCCGCGACCTCCTCCGCCGCTCCGTTGACCGATACGACAAGCTGATAGACCTTGCTTACGAATAGGTTGAAGCCTTCTCCCAGCTCGCCGAGCTCGTCCTTGCGATCATCCGGAACACGCTGCGTGAGATCGCCATCTCCCTCGGCGATCTCACGCAATCGATTAATCACACCACGCAGAGGGACAATGATCGAGCGAGCGATCAGGAACGCGATGATTCCGCCGAAGACAATTGCGAGCCCCGTACCCGCGACGGTCGCGATCTGCATGATATTCGCCTTGGTGCTCACGATGCTCTGGGTGTTGTCGAGGCGCTGGATCGCTCGCTCGCGGATCGTTCCGAGCAGCTCGAGCGCTTCTGTTGCGAGTGGTGTGGCAACGGTCTGGCAATGATGCTCGGAGATGCACCAATCCTCGCTCGAACGCCGATCGAGCACAGCGTGAACATCAACCAGAAAATCCTCGCGTTCTGCGACGTAGATATCGAATGCCTCGGACTGCTCGTCGGTCATCCAGCTCCGATTTTCTTGAAGAAACAGGGCGGCGTTTCCGCATGCTTCGATCTCTGCAAGAATCATTTGGCGATTCTCTTCATTGCCGCGTTCAAGAAATCCGGCGATCGCGTAGTTCATTTTGAGCAGGTGACCGCGGATCTCGGAGATCCGATTGATCATGACCAGCCGGTCCGAGTTGGTTTCCTGGGTTTCTTCGAGATGAATAATTTTTCTGAGTTCTTCGTCCATCACTTCGGCGTGAGGTCTAGCGGATTCGTAGAAGAGGGTGGTTGCCGGATAGTCTGCAGGCGTATGGCTGATTTCCTCGAGATGGTCTTGAGCATGCTGGAATGATGTGAGGATGGTGCTGAGCTGCTCATACTTCTGAGTGACCTCTCCTTCGTTCCACTCGCTGATTTTCTCTCCAAGCTTCGGGGTGTACAGCTCGATCTTTCGCCATGCCTCATGGCGTTCTTCAACCATCTCTTCGTCGGCAAGCAGCATGTACCCTCGGTGCATAGCGAGTGCCCGATTGATTTCGGCTTCAAGCGAGAGGGTTAGCTTTGAGGCTGGCACCTCGGTGCCGAACGCTTTCTCCTGTTCGGCCATCATCAGCCGGGTAAACTCAAAGATGATCGCACCGCTGAATGCAGTCAGTGTCAGCACGGAGGCGAAACCGAGTGCAAGTTTTTTAGAAATGGTGAGATTCATCACACTTCTCCGGACAAGGACTTTGCTCAAGATTCAAAACCAAACGTGCGCCAATGAAGAGCACGCAGAATCCCAATCGGTCTTCAACTCGCCTAAGTCTCGGACAAGAAATTGCCAATTTCTTCAGTGCGTTGTAACTCTCCTCGCAGAGATCGGAGGAACACGCAGATGGCCTCCGGGTGATCACGAGGCACAGAACTTGATAACTTCGGGGTTGACCGACGAAATTGCAGAAGGAAGCATGCTCCCGACGCCGTCATAATCCGAACACTTGTACAGGGGAACGATTGGCGGAGATCTCATCGCCCTGAAACTGTCACCGCTCGACAAGAAAACGCTTCGTATGTCCAAGACGAATTCTTTCATACGCTTCATCTTCCTGGGAACAGGAACCTCAGGAGGCATCCCCATCATTGCCTGCGATTGTCCGACCTGCACCTCGGACAATCCCAAAGACAATCGAACCCGCCAGGGCGCGGCGCTCCAATGGATCGATCCAACAGGGCAGCATCGCACCGTTCTCCTCGATACCACGCCCGACCTTCGCCTGCAAGCGATCCGCCACGATCTGCAGCGATGTGATGCCATTCTCTTTACGCACCACCATGTCGACCACATCTTCGGCCTTGACGAGGTGCGCCGGTTTAACGCTGCTCAGCACTCTCCGATCGACATCTACGCGGAGCCGACCACACTCGAACACCTTCGTCGTGTGTACAAACACATCTTTGAAACGCACGCGAACGAGAATGATTCGTTCGTCGCCACACTGATACCGCACCAACTCCGCGTCCACGCGTCGATCGAGCTCTTCGGCGTTCGATTCACGCCTATCCGCCTCATGCACGGCAAGCTGCCCATTCTCGGTTTCCGGATTGAAGCGGTTGATCCTTCGCTCGACGCGGACTTCCTCCCGTTGGCGTATTGCACGGACACGTCCAAGATCCCGACCGAGACATGGCAGTACCTCGAGGACCTATCTACCCTCGTCCTCGACGGCCTCCGCCTCGCGACCCATCCGACCCATTTCAACATCGATCAGGCCTGTGATGCGGCCCATGAGATCGACGCCGATCAGACCTGGCTGGTCCACCTCGCCCACGAAGTCCGCCACGAGATCGTCGATTCTCAGCTCCCTCCCAAGGTCAACCTGGCGTACGACACACTGACCCTTGGAAATGCAGATTTTCCCAATCCGCGAGCTGGGGCTCCGGCTCGACGCGGTCGTTTCGCTGAAGGCTAAAAAAACCCGACTTTCTTCCCCTTTCTTCGCGTGCCCACACCAAGAAACCTCGCTACACTCTCGCTCCCATGGCACAAATCCGCGAAATCAAGAAGCGTATGAAGGCGGTCGGCAACATCCGACGCATCACCAAAACGATGCAGATGATCGCCACCAGCAAGTTCGCCAAGGCCCAGCAGCGGGCCACCGCCTCCAAGCCCTACACAGAGGGCGTGTACGACCTTGTGCAGGAGCTCGCGGCACGCGCTGGCAATGTCTCGCACCCGCTGATTGAAGGCCCCGAGAGCGGTTTCAAAAGCGGAGCCAAAGAACGCATCCTGGTCATCACTTCTGACCGAGGTCTCTGCGGTCCTTACAACGGCTCCATCATCCGCACGCTCTTTGGCTACCTCCGCAAAGGCTTCGCGAATGTCCAAGAGGGCGCCGCTGATCGCGTGGTCGACATGGTTGGTCGCAAGGGACTCGCTGTCATCAAGTTCAACAAGGTCCCGATGGACCGTCATCTCTCGTTCGGCGATGAACCGCGTTACGAGGAGATCGAACGCCTCGCCCAGGGATACATGGACCAGTTCATGGCTGGTGAGATCACCAGCGTGAAGATCGTGTACATGCGTTTCGAGTCGACCTCTCGCCAGAAGCCGGAGATGCTCCAGCTCCTTCCGCTCCGCCCGCCGGCGGTTGAAGAAGAGTCGGGCACCTCGGTCCAGTACGACTTCTCGCCCGAACCCGAGAAGCTGCTCGGCTCGCTCCTCCCCGAGACCGTGAAGTCCACGCTCTACCAATGCTTCAACGACGCCATCGTATCCGAGCATGTTGCTCGCATGGTGGCGATGAAATCTGCGACAGACAACGCCGGCAAGCTCGGCAAGACCCTCAAGCGAGACTTCAACCGTGCCCGTCAGGCCCAGATTACGACAGAACTCACCGAGATCATCGGTGGCACGGCTGCACTGGAATAGTTGTGACACGACTTGCTTATAGGCGTCGAAGAGTTTGAGGTGCCGACCTCAAGCAGCGCTCTTTTCTTTTCCCTGCTGTAGCTGGCGACGCTGAAGCTCTCTCGCGAATTTCGTGAACGCTCGGGTTGTTTCAGCGGGTAAATCCTGGAACAGCAGGCCCAGCTTGACCCGCTTGTTGGGAAGGCGTGTAATGCGCCTGATTTCACCCATCGCGAGAACCGGTTCTTCTTCCTCGGGTAGGTCGATGCTCAGCAAAAGAAGTTCGTAGATCGAAAACCGCTTCATCCCTTGCATCTCGACCAGGATACCAATGCCTGTGTCTGAGAGGTCGCCGACAGATCCGAGGGCATGAAACTGCGTTTCTACCGTGTCTCTGATCTCTTGATCCTTGGGCATGTAAGAATCGAGATCTTCTGTCTTTGCGGCTTCTGTTTCTACGCCCTCGTTTGATTCCGCGGACTTCTCCGGCTTGCTGCCATCCTGCGGGTTAGTCAGCACCCAAGGATGATCGTCCGGCGTTCGGAGCCGCCAGATTCTGAGCGGGATCTGTGTGTCAAACAGTGCGGCTGATGCGCGGAAGGCATTGCGCCTTTGAACCTTGGCGATTTTTTTGGGTTTATAGAGCTCGGCGGAACGGATAGTGAATGTCCCGTTGAGATCAAAGGGTTGGCTCATCGACTTGATGACCGTGACGAAGTGGAAGACTTGATCTTGACTCACGAAGAACGCTTGTACGTCGGCAGAACTGGTGAGACGGACTTTTCTGCCGATAACTTGCAGGTCCTCGACCGTGATGCACTCATCATCAATAGAAAGCAGCCTTCCGCGGGCGAGAGGCTCCGCGCCAGCCAACTCCTTGCGGACGACCTCTAGGGGCATATTGCGATCGCACGCCGCCTGAAGCAGCTCCCACGGATCGACTTCGGCTTCATTGACATCAGGTTCCTGGCCCATGCGGGGAGCATCGGACGAATGCCAACCGAACTTGCTCCCTGGTGCCCAAGAATCAGCGATAATCACAGCGCTCCGTACGAAACAGCTAAGATTCTTGCCATGCAGACCCCTGAGACCGACCAGACCGTTCGCCACCCGCTCGCCCCTGTCTATTCTTCGGCTCTTGATATGATCGGAAACACTCCGATGCTCGAGCTCAGGAAGCTTGATACCGGACCTTGCCGCCTGTTCGCCAAGCTCGAGCTCATGAACCCCGCCGGCTCGATCAAAGACCGAATCGGGCTTTCGATGATCGAGGTTGCGGAGGCCGATGGACGCCTGGATCCCAAGGGCAGCCCGCGTCCGACCATCATCGAGGCCACTGCCGGAAACACGGGCATCGGATTGGCCTTGGTCGCGTCTCAACGCGGCTACGCGTTGAAGGTTGTCATGCCCGACAAAATGAGCCAAGAAAAAATCATGCACCTCCGTGCGATGGGAGCAGAGGTCGTTTTGACCCGTTCCGACGTGCAGCAGGGGCATCCGGAGTATTACCACCAAGTCGCCGAACGACTCGCTGAGGAAACGCCCAACTCGGTGTACGTCAATCAGTTCGTCAACGAAGCCAATGTCAGTGCCCACGAGACCGGGACCGGGCCGGAGATGTGGCACCAGATTGTTGAAGCCACGTCCGGAGGAAAGGTCGACGCGG
>JBCDAP010000016.1:0-9839 GCA_039185335.1 Planctomycetota bacterium
AAAACGGCATCAACATCGCGCTCGCAAACAAAGAAACACTTGTCGCCGCGGGCTCCATCGTGACCGAGGCATGCGCACGAACCGGCTCCAGGCTTCTGCCCGTTGACTCTGAGCACTCCGCGCTCTGGCAGTGCCTTGAGTCACGATCCCGCAATGCCACGGCTGGCGCTCTCCGCCCTCCCTTCAATGCTCCATCAGACATCACCAAGCTGACGCTCACCGCCTCCGGCGGCGCCCTCCGCACATTCCCCCTCGATCAACTCCAAGAAGCCACTCCAGACCAAGCGCTTGCTCACCCCAACTGGGACATGGGCGCCAAGGTCACCATCGACTCCGCCTCACTGACAAACAAAGCGCTCGAGCTCATCGAAGCCAAATGGCTCTTCGGTGTGTCCTCTGACCGCCTTGATGCCATCATCCATCCGTCTTCCATCGTTCATTCTTTCGTCGAGTTCGCTGACGGATCAGTTCTTGCTCAGCTCGGCGCACCCGACATGCGCACACCGATCCAACACGCGATCACACACCCGGTGCGCACCATCGGCATCTCGGACAAACTCGATCTGCGCCGTCTCGCTGAACTCCAGTTCGAACCGGTTGACGAGAGACGCTTCCCTGCGATTCGTACCGGGTACCGCGTCATCGATGAAGGCGGCACCTCGGGCGCTATCTTCAACGCCGCCAATGAAGTGGCGGTTCAAGCCTTTCTAGAGCGCCGTGTTCCGTTCGGTCGCATCGCCGAGATCGGCGCCAGCGCCATCGATGCGATCGGCATCTCGCCTGTGCATTCCTTGGACGACATAGAAAACGCCGACACCGAAGCTCGCCGGTACGCTGAATCCGCGATCACGAACGCGACCGTTTGATTTAGTCGATCGCGTGCTGCAGCGCCAGCACCATATACGCCGTGATCAGGACCGGGTTGTTCTCCATCCACCGATCATCGAGCGATCGGAACGAACCGTCTTCGTTCTGCAACGTCGAGAGTTGCTCGATCAATTCTGCCGCCCAGTCGACCTCGCGATGCTCAGACGAATGAGCACCGATGGTTTCCTCTTCAGGAACCATGAGACGATCTTCGCCTGAAACATCCAAAGCCTTTGCAAGGGTGAGAAGGTAGTAGTAATAACCATCAAGACCGATGCCGGGATTCTCCGTGACGGTCCAGTTGTGCCGAAGCCAATCGTGCGCCGCGATCACGCGCGGGTCATCGCGGCCGAGTTCGGCATACAAATAACTCTTGAACCCCGCGTATGTCATCGAGCCGTAAGCGCGCAACTCACTGCGGCTCGAACCGGATGCTTGGATCTCGATCACCCCCGCTTTGCTCTCTCCCTCACCGATCGCATCGCTCGACTCGCTCGGCGCGTAGATAAACCCGCCTTGCTCGGAACCCTCCGCGTAATCCTGATCGTTCACAGTCTCATCATCAGGCGTTTTGGCAAGCATCTGCGTGCGTTGCAAAAACACCACCGCTCGCTCGAAGGCGGGCGAATCGGTTGGGTATCCCGAATCGACTAACCCTTGCAAGGCCATCGAGGTATTCGAGAGGTCAGGGCGACCAGAACGCCCGTAGCCCCACCCGCCGTAGTGTGGATGCTGGCGTTCAACCAGCCGCGTCCCGGCACCCCCTTCCATATCTCCAGAAGCCTCGGTGCTCCATTGCAAGGAAACCAAGTAGGGCTGAGCGCGTTCGATTGCAGCTCCTGCCTCCGCGGTACGCACCAGAGAAAGCGCCGACAGGCAGATCGCGGTGTTGTACGTCGCAAGAATCCCATCATGGATGCCACCGTCGGGTTTCTGGAACGACAGCAGGTACTCGATCCCTCTCTCCACAGCAGGATCGGTCGCCGAGATCTCGCGTTCGTTCAGCATGCCCTTCAGGACCAACGCAGAAATCGCGGGCAGATTGGGAGAAGGCGGCGGCGCCACCGACCATCCACCCGACTCGGCATCCTGCTGCGTCCGCAGATACGCGATTGCACGATCGATCATCGCTTCCGCTTGCCCGATTTCTTCGGTGGTGAGTGCGCTCGCCCAAGGCGTAACGATGCTCAGGTAGATTCCAAAGAAAGCATATTTTATTGAATTCGAAATCATAATTTCAGTCCTGACGAAAATGTCTCATGCATCTACTACCGCCCAGCTCCCGGCGTGTTGATCAGCGACCAGGCCCCCGCCACAGCCGCGGTCTCGATCCGAAGAATGCTGGTGCCCAATGAGAAGGACTGAACACCCGCCGCTTTCGCGGCCTTCCGTTCCTCATCAAGAAAACCGCCCTCAGGACCAATCAGGAGACGGAAATGTGATCCCGATGGGCAAAATGCGCCAACTTCTTCGCCAAGGTCGGCCATACAAACCTCAACGCCTGGCTCCGCTTGGATCGCTTCTTCAAAGTCGATCGCCTCACCGATACGCATCACATGCGCCTGCCCAGACTGCTTGATCGCTTCGAAAGCGATCCGATCCATCCTTGAAAGCTTGTTTCCTTGCGGATCAACAACCCCGAGTTTGGTTCGCATCGGCCGCCAGAGCGAAACTCCGACCTGAGCGAGCTGATCGATCATTTTCTCCGCTCGTGGCCCCTTGGGCGTCGCCGAGCACACCTCAACAATTGGCTGGAGCGGCGGAATCGTTTGCCGATCGGTGATCTCGACCTCGAGTATCCGCCGAGCTCCTTTGACTGTTCCCGTAGCCAGAGTGCCTGTGCCATCCACCAAACGCAATGAATCGCCCTCGGTCACCCTCTTGACACGCAGTGCGTGCTTCGCTTCATCCCCCTCGATGACACAGAATCCACCTATTTCAGGGATTTCCCCAGGCGACATGACGATCGTGTGGCGAGACATCCTGACAGGGTATCGACCGAGAATTTCTGCGTCTGCTGTCCTCCTCGGCAGATCAGCTTGAGTCCAAGACGCTCGGGGTCGATGATGGTCCACGACGTCATGGCGGATCGACCTCAAAATCCTGCAGCCTCGGATGCTTCCTCGAAGAACGAGGAAGCCGATCTGTCTCCACATGATGAGCTCGATAGCTTGCTGGAAGACTTGAAGGAGGATGTGGAGAAGCTTGAAGAGCTGCATGGCCCCCTTGGGGGCAATGATGAGTCTGAGATGGTCATTCAGGGAGAGGACTCCGACGAAGACGATCAGCCGGATGCTGATCCGCAAGCGGAGGAAGATGCAGATCCTGTTGCTGAGGAAGCCTCAGACGAGACGATCGCTTCACTCGAAGAGACCGTTGATGAGCTTCTCGAGCAGGCTCAGACAGCGCTCGACGCGATCAAAGAGGATGTCGTTGAGGAAGATGAGGTTGCCGGGACGCCAGAGGCTGAAGCTTCTGAGACAGCCTTAGAACAAGACGCAACGACAACCGTTGAAGAACAAGAAGCACCCGCAGAGGAAGAACAGGCTGACGCCCCTGAAGCCGCCCCTCAGGATGAGACGGTTGAGGAGTCGACCACCGTTGAAGCTGACCCGAGCGAGGCGGAACCCGAAGCGGATGCTGAGCCATCATCGGAAGGGGAAGCCGAAATCGCTGAGGCAATAGCTGATGATGTTTCTGACGCAGAAGCTACGGCGGTTGAGACGGTCGTCGAAGAGCCGACAGAGGAAGAGACCGTTTCAGAACCTGCTTCGGCGACAGAGACCGAGGAGCTAGCCGAGGGATCCGCTGAGTCTGTGATTGCCGATGCGCTCGACCAAGAGATCGCCACAGACGCGGAGTCGCTTGAGGACACCGCACCGGTTGCACCGATCGAGACGGCTGGAGAAGAACCGGCTGAGAGCGCCGCTGAGCCCGATGCCAATGAGGTGGAAGCAGCTGAAGAAACAGAAGCGCCTCAGGAACCTCAAGCGGCGCCAGCTGAAAGAACCAGCGCGATCAACGACCTCGACGCTCAGATCGCCAACGAAGCCCAAGAGCTGGATGACAACAGCGATGGTTTGCCTGAATCAGGTGCTCCGAGCGAGCCGAAGTCGGATCAAGAGCTCTCCCCGTTCGAGCAGGAACTGTCGACCTCGTTTGAGAAGCTTGCTGACGAAGAGGAACCCGAGCAAGACGAGGCCGAAGCGGTCGAGGAAGAGGAACCCGCTGAACAGCCGGCGGAGGTATCCAAAGAGCCCGAGGTAAAAGAAGAGAAGGCTGATCGCGAGCCTGCAGCGGCCGAAGCGTCGGCGGCGTCTTCTTCCAAACCCAAGGCCGCATCCGAGGGAGGAGAGAAGAGCAAAGCGCCGGCAGCGAAGGCCGAGCCGCAGCCTTTGCTCGCAAGAGTCAAGAGCGCGTTGCCGCGCCTGCCTCAAATTGCCCTCTCTCTCATCGGTCGACCGGTTGAGTACATACCGCTCGCGTATCGCGATATTGTGGTTTATGCCGCGTTTGTCACCGTGTTTAACGCGGTGTGCGTCTGGATTGCGCTCTTGATCCGCGGTTAGCACATTGACCACACATCGGCTTAAACTGGCGATATGAGCACGCGCGGCGTTATCGCAATCTTTAACGAGCAGTCTGGCTGGACACTCCCCGAGACGCATGTCGACCGTCTGAAGGCGACTGCGGGTGATCGTCTCGAACTCTCGGTCGCACGCTCAAGACCGCAACTGCTCGACATGCTCCCTGATGCGGAATGTCTGATCGGGTTCCCGCTGAACGAAAACCCGCTCATGCTGGCTCCAAACCTCCGTTGGGTCCAGCTCACGCAGTCGGCGGGTTCGGCGATCCGTGTGCTCGAACAAGCGATGCACTCCGGGCTCGTCGTCACGAGCGCCGAACAGTTTAGAGCTCCTCAAATCGCCGAGCATGCCATCGCCATGCTTCTCGCGCTCACGCGTCGGCTCAACGTCGCGATGTCGAGCCAAGCCGATCACGAGTGGGCGAGCGAAACCCTTGCGAACCGTATGGGAACACTTGCAGGAAGCTCGGTCGGCGTTATCGCTTCGGGAACAGTGGGCGGCGCGATCGCGCAGCGGCTCAAGGCATTTGGTGCACGCGTGCTCGCGACACGTCGGGATGCCAACAACCCGTACATGAATGTGGACGAAGTCTTTCCACCCGACCAACTCGACGAGATGATCATGCGTGTGCATGCACTCATTGTCGCGGTCCCGCTTGTCGGATCGACAACACACTTGCTTCACAAACGCCGTCTCAGCCGGATGAAACGCGACGCGGTTTTAGTAGATGTCTCTCGCGGTGGCGTCGTCGATCAGACCGCTCTTTTGGACATGCTGCGCAAGGGACGCTTAAGCGGTGCGGCACTTGATGTCTTCGAGCACGAACCGCTCCCTCCAACGAGCCCTTTCTACACCATGCCCAGCGTGATCGTCACCCCGCATGTAGCCGCTGCGAGCCCGCACTATTGGGACCAGGCATGTGCCGTCATCTCGCGCAATATCACACGCTTCTTGGACAACCAACCCATGAGCGATCGTCTGTCTGAGGGATGGATCAAAGATGCGGCCCCGGCCTGACGCGCCGGCGGGCCTCTCCGCTCCGCCGCCTTTCGTGGTAGCTCTTGCTTGTACCGCATGCGGCATCCTTCTTGCTGATCAATTCGGGATGCTGTTCGATGCTTGGATCATCGGTCTCACCGGTGCTTTAGTCACACTGATCGCAGCGCGATTCGAACGCTTTCGAAAGATCTTCTTCCCGATCGCGATTGCGCTTACTTCGTTCACGTGGGCGACCATTCAGCTTCACGAGCGTCCTTCGGATTTTGTGAGACTCTCCGCAGATTCTGCGACACTCGTCAGGATCGAAGGCACTGTCGTGCAAATGCCAACGCTCCGAACACGGTCCGCTGGTGCACTTGCCGATTTGTCATTTCGGAACACTCCAAGGACAACATTGCTCGTTGATGTCCGCTTGAGCGGTCCGCCGAACACGACCGAGCTCGCGCGAGCGAGCGGACGCCTCTTTCTTACGGTTCAAGGGGACGCAACAAGGATTCGAGCCGGCTCGAGGATCAAGACGGTCGCGCTGGCGCAAGCACCTTCACCACCTCTCAATCCTGGAGGCTTCGAGCCGGATCGCTGGGCATCTGATGGGCGAATCATCGGCTTCGGGCGTATCGCGGATCTCGAAGCCATCGAAGTGGTGCGCGAACCACCCTGGTGGTCATTCACGCTTTGGCGCGACTTACTGCGTGAGCGTGCTGGCGCATGGCTTGCTTCACTCCCAGAGGGTTCGAGCTCTAGCCAGTTCCTCGGCGCAATCATACTCGGCGAACGATCAAGCGGATACGAAGAGCTGAACCAGCCGTTTGTACGTCAAGGTGTCGCACATGTTCTCGCGATCTCTGGGCTCCACCTCGCAGCGCTTGCGGGCATGGTTGTTTTTCTTCTCAGGCTCGTCGGTGATCATCCGCGCGTCGAGGCAATCATCGTGTTGCTTCTCGTGCTGGCCTTATTGATGCTGGTCCCTGCACGCCCTCCCATCATGCGGGCATCGCTCATGGTCATCGTGTATACCGTCGCGAATCTCGCAGGCCGGCGTTATGCGCCGCTCAATCTCCTTGCGCTTGTCGCTCTCATCATCGTCGCATGGCGTCCTTCAGAACTTTTTTTGATGGGCTACCAGCTGAGCTTTGCAGTAGTCGCCGGGCTGCTCACACTGACAACACCCCTGCGCGACCGCGTCTTCGGGCTGCCGGGTGATCGCGAGCTCGAGAGCATGCGAGATCGCATGCTGACCTGGATACAAACGAGCTTGTGCGCCAGCATCGTTGCATGGCTAATCGCGACACCCATTGTGATCTTCCACACAGGATGGGTGTCTTGGCTGGCGATTATCACTTCATTCTTGATCTTGCCGGTCGTCACGTTGTTGCTCGGCGCAGGCGCTCTGGTCACTACGATCTCTCTCGTGTCTCCGGGGATTGCAGATCCGTTGGCTCGCCCACTCGGCTACGTCGCTGAGATGTTCGCGGATGCTGTTCTTGCGTTCGACGCCGGCACGATCAGCGCTTTCCGGATCCCACCGATCGACCCGCTCTGGCCTTGGGCGATGATCGCATGCCTCGCTATTGCCATCCGATTGTGGATTTCTCGGTTGGCAATGGCATTGAGCACCGTTGCCCTCTTGGGTTGGGCTTTTCTATCGTCGCATCTACACTCTCGCATGGGCTCGGACGAGTTTCTGCGGTGGCACACGATCGCGGTCGGCGACGGAACCTGCCACGCGATTCGCACCCACGATCAGACGGTGCTCTTCGATGCAGGCTCACTCAATCTCGGTATGGGCCTTGCAGACATCCCGGACACACTCCGCGAGCTGGGTATCACTTCCGTGGACACCCTCGTACTCTCGCACCCGGACCTCGATCACTACTCGGCGTCGATCGACTTGCTCACGCCGCTCGGCATCGATCGCGTCTTGATGGGTGAACGCTTTTTCGAAGACGCCGAACGCAACCCAGACGGTGGCGCGAATCGAGTCTTGGACGCGATGAGCAAGCGTGGCATTCCTGTCAAGAAAGCGGGCCAAGGGCAACAACTCCTGCTCTCGGAACAAACTCGGGCAGAATGCCTCTCGCCATACGTCGGCGTTGAGAGTTCGGTAACGGATAATGACGCCGCCCTCGTCTGGTTGATCCGAACGCAGACACAGACGGGAGAAAGACGTCTGCTGCTGACCTCTGATATCGAGGAGTTCGGACAGAGCGAAACACTGAGTACTCTCCAGACAAACGCAGAAGATGAGCTATTTGTCGATGTGCTCGAAGTACCCCACCACGGCTCGGCTAGATCATTTGCATTCGAATTCGTCAGTGCGATCAATCCTCGGATCGTCGTGCAATCCACAGGTCCCAAACGCCTCAACGACGAGCGATGGGACAACGTCAAGCAAGGGCGAACTTGGTTCACCACTGCGGGAGATGGCCTGATCACGATCACGATCAGAACAGACGGCAAGATAGAGGCCGGAGCTCATTCTTTGGACGATGGAACAACGGTATTCGAGATCGAAGACACGCCGTCATCGCCCAAAGACGGATCGAAAGAATCTCATTAACGTGCACTGGTCCTGTTTCTAAAAGGCACTACCTCATCAGGGATCTACTACAGCCAAAAACGAAAAACGCAAAGACCTGTTGAACAAGCCTCTGCGTCCCGTGGGGGGATAGATCGAGTACGAATCAATACCCGTCGGGTGCGTTGTTCCTGGAACCGCCGAAGTCGAAGCCGCGGAGCCCACCATCTGTCCAGCGGTAGCGGTAGAAGTAGGTATCCCAGTAGACCCGATTGCTCTGAACCGGACCTTCGTAGTAACCCAGGTTTCCGAACCAGCGTGTAAACGGTGGTCGAACAGCATCTGGTTGAGCCGGGTTTGAGCCGTAATTGGCATCACCAGAACGACGAACCGCAGCGGAACCATCAAACATCAGCAATGGGATCTTGGCCTCATCAGCCATCCAAGGAAGATATGGGTCCGAGTGGAATTGCATCAATTCGTGCATCCAAACCTTCTGAGACGGTGCCAAGACCTCAGAATGACGACGCTGCTTGTAGAATGATGCTTGGACCAACCGAGCAAGTGGGCCTTGCTCTGGCACTCCGCCGCCGCTCAACGGCCGGAACGCGAGCGAGCCGTCGGCAATATAGGTTGCAGGCACCGAGAAGTACGATGAAGCAAAGAAGTAGAAATCCTCAATGTTCTGCGCCTTCTCATCGCCGACACCGAGCGAGCCAACAAATGTCTCGATCCATTGGCGAATGTCTTCATCAGCTGGGCAGATGCTCACATCGTTGTAAACCTGCTCTCCGATGTAGTTATAAAGCACAAGATTATTCAGATACTCTGGATTCTCATTACCTGCGTTGCTGTCAGCAAGCTCGAAACCTGGCCAGATATCTGTCATCAGGCGATAGCCCTGAACATTGCGCGCCAACTCGTCACGAGATACATTCACCTCGCCAAGGACGCCACCATCCATAGGGCCGGTGTTTCGGCCGCCCTCGATGTTCCAGCTCAACGAGAAGATGGTGTCCTCATAATCGGCAGCGTACGAATAGCCGGCTTGCCCAAAGCTTCGGTTGTTCGCAAGGCACTGCGTGAGCTTCGCTGCCTCTCGGGCCTTCGAGAGTGCCGGCAACAGCAAACCGATCAGCAAAGCGATCACGGCCACAACCACGAGCAACTCAATCAGCGTGAACGCGCTCCGATGAGCGCGACCACACCTAGGAGAAAGGGTTGTTTCTGAGTTATCACTCTGATTCATATAAAGACCCCTACAAAGACTAATCTGCAAACAACCCTCGTCAATGAGTTCGTGGTTCTGACCTGGAGATGTCTTTGGCAATCAGGATCCCGGTCCGCCAGGACCGCCGCCACCACCACCCGGTCCTCCACCGCCACCGATAGGCCCGCCACCACTGTTCGGATCGGTCGGCTCAAACGGAAGATAGTTTTCTATGAAGGCATCAAAGTCGGCCTGATCAAGCGTGCTGGGTTCGACGTACTCCGTGTTCGGGCTCCCTGCCTCGAACTCATTCAAGTACGTAAAGAGGTCGAACGCATCGAGCACGTTCTCTGGGAGAGCGAATGTCGATTCCCGCATCCCGGTCACATCGCGGTACTCGTACATCATCGAAAGTGTGCCGCTTGTCGAAAATGTCGGAAAACCAAAGAGGTTTGAGCCAAACGGAGCACTGACCAAGTCGAAGCTCAGTGTGTTGAGCGGACCTTCCATCGTACCGGTGCCAGAGAAGTAGTTGATGTCGTTTCCAACCGCGACATTCGTGATGTCGAGATTGAGTGTGGGAAAAGGGAAGAGCGTTTCGCTCGGATCCCCGATCGGGAAAGGACCGCCACCGCCACCCGTTCCGGCAGGAACGGGT
>JBCDAP010000017.1:0-9719 GCA_039185335.1 Planctomycetota bacterium
ACCGAAACACGCTTCATGTTCAAACGAGAAGCGAGCGAAACCATGACCGTTTCTTGGTTCGAGCCCAACGCCGGGTATGACCTGACGGCGTCGAGCCACGGCTGCGACTACCTCTCAACCATCCGATACGAAGACGCCAACGAAAACGGATCACCAGGCACCATGATCACCGTCGGTTTTCACGGGACACCCAAGACACCCATCGCCAAACTTATGGGATTCATGATGGGTTTCATGGTGAAATCAATCAAAAAGTGCCTCGTTGATGACCTGGTCGACATCAAGTCTCACCTCGAGTCGCCGCAAACGGTTCATCACGAATAAAAACGCCCCAGGGCCGCAGTACCCCAGGGCGTTTCAACAAAGTCAGAGGCCGTACCCCACGAAGCCTCTCACACCAGAATCTGTTTAGTGGCGGCGACGACGCATCGCGGCTAAACCGCCGATCGCCGCGAGAACGCCCGCACCGGGAGTCGGAACCTGCTCGATCGTGATCCGAGCGATCAGTGTGTCAGCACCGAAGCCTTGGTTCACAGTGAAGCCGGGAGGGGTCAGCGTGCCGAGGATGTCGTCGAGCGGATCGGTCGCAAGCTCGCCGATGTTCGCGATCAGCCCCTCGCCGGGTCCGCCGAGCGTCGCATCCACACCGTCCACGAACGCACCACCGTTGAGCACACTGTTCGCCTCGGTGCCCGCGTCGTTAACTTCGCGACCAAAGATGTCGATGGTCACCGGTCCCGCGAAGCTGCCATCGACGTTAAAGATCAAGTGGGCGAAAGGGTTGCCGTTGGCAATGAACAAGTCGTTCGAGGGAATCACCATCGAGGCGTAGCTGAAGTACCGGTTGTTCGTGGTGTCCGTGACGTTCAGCTCAAAGGTCTGGCTCTGACCGCCCAGGAAGGGGGGCGGTCCATCACTGCTCGCCAGCGTTGTGTCAAAGCCGTTCCCGCCGGTCGCGGTGTTGAATTCAGACGAGATCAGCCCGGTCTGTCCGAGCTCAGCGATCTGTTCGATGCCAGCGCTCGCCGGGGCTCCGCCGTCGTAGCTATCGAACGATCCGTCGTGGAAACCAACCCAAAGCGGTGTGAAGGCCACCCCATCAGCCGGCCCAACGTTTTCGAATGTCACCAGCAGATTCTGACCAAATGCCGAACCCGCAATAAGCGTAAGCGCACCAATACCCATTCCTGCTTGCAGCATGACTCTCTGACCTTTCTTCTATATGTTCAAGACTCGATGTGCTGACACGAACTCCGCGTCGTCACCAGTGAGTGACGCCAACGGCCAATTCCTTGCACACCAATCAGATTTTTTTTAGTGAACCCCGACGCCGATCGCCTGATGACCGATGTCACGGCGCCAGTGCATCCCAGGCCAAGAGATTTTCTCGCATGCCTTGTGGGCGCGCTCGCGTGCCGCCGCCACGGTCTCACCGACCGCCGTCACCGAAAGCACGCGTCCGCCCGCTGTGACCGTTTTTCCGTCCACCCGAGCTGTCCCCGCGTGGAAGACCACCACACCTTCCACCTGCTCCGCCTCTTCGATTCCCTCGATCACAAGCCCTTTCTTGTACTCACCAGGGTAGCCCTCGCTCGCAAGCGTGATCACAACCGCGGCCTCATCACTCGTCTCGAACTCGGCCTCTTCGAGCCCGCCCGTCGCACACTTCCAGAGCAGATCCCCGAAGTCCCCTTTGATCGTTCGCACCAAAGCCTGGCACTCCGGATCACCAAACCGACAGTTGTACTCAAGCACCTTGGGGCCACCAGGCGTCAGCATCAAACCAACATAGAGCACACCTCGATACTCAACCCCTTCACGCCGTAACGCATCAACCGTTGGAACCACGATCTCGCGAACGACCGAGTCGTACGTCTTCTCATCGAGCAACGCTGCCGGGCAGTAAGCCCCCATCCCGCCCGTGTTCGGCCCAAGATCCCCTTCGTACGCACGTTTGTGATCCTGGCACGCCTCCAGCAACACCACATTCCGACCATCGCACAACGCGAACACCGAAACCTCGGGCCCGCTCAGCTTCTCTTCGATGAGCACCTCCGCGCCGGCTTCGCCGAACACCCGAGCACCCATCATCGAATCGACCGTCTCCAATGCTTCCTCAAGCGTCTCGGGCAGCACCACGCCCTTCCCCGCCGCCAAGCCGCTCGCTTTGATCACCTGCGGCTCATCTCGCGACTTCAAGTACGCCTTCGCATCGCGAACCTCTTTAAATACCCTCGCATCGCCCGTCGGAATCAGTGCTCCCCGCATCAGTTCTTTCGCCCAAGCCTTGCTCGATTCCAGCTGAGCCCCAGCCTGTGTCGGCCCGAACACCGCGAACGGATGCCCCGCCTCAGCAATCGCACGAGACTCCGAAAGCTTGTCCACGATCCCTTCTGCGAGCGGCACCTCGGGCCCCACAACAACAAAGTGAATTCCTTCCTTCGCGATGAACTGCTCGAACCGGTACAGCTCATCCATCGCGAACGGTGCGTCGACCGCCATCGCGATCGAACGAATCCCCGGGTTCATCTCTGCGCTGTGGCATGTCGTGTACACCCGCTCGACCGACTTCGACTTGTGCAAACGCCAGACCAGCGCATGCTCACGCCCCCCAGAACCCACGACCAAACACTTGAGGCGGTCAGGGCGAGACAAACGCGAATTGGAGCGGCGGGGCTTAGACATCCGCGAAGTATAGAAACAAAGAAAAAGCCCACCTGATCGGTGGGCTCAATTCAAGTCAGTATGCCAAAGATTGTTTTTCAGGCACGACGGCGGCGGGTCGCCGCGAAACCGGCAAGAACAGCCAGAGCCGCGGAACCTGGCGTCGGGATGAAACCGTTCAGCGTGCCGGTGAAGGACGAGTTCGCTTCGAAATCAGCGAAGGTCTCCGGGCCACCGGGTGCCGGAACCGTCGTGGGGCCGCCACCGGGGAAAGCCAGATCGGTCAAGGTCCAGTTCGCGTCGACCGGACCTGTCACGATGAAGCTCGAATAGTCGGTCGCGGCTTCGCCGAAGAGATAGGAGAGGGCCGAATCGTCGTTCGCGGTCAGGTTGAAGCCGGTAGGCGAAAGAGTCAGAAGGGCCGACTCAAAGGTACCGCTCAGGATGGTTTCGTCGCCAGCGGTCGACCAGGCAAAGTCGGCCGAAGCCTCAGCAATCACGAAATCACCAAAGGGAGTAGCGATCACCGTGACCGGGCTGACCGTGGCACTCAGGGTGAATGTCGCACCAGCGAACTCGACCGGGGCGATTCCTTCATCGGTTCCATCGATGACAAAGTCAACGGGAGCACCGGTGTACTCAAGGGTGCCCGTGGTTTCGTCGTAAGTGAACTCGGCACCCACGCCCGGGTCATCAAAGGTTAAAGTGACCGAAGCCGAAGCGGCGCCGGCGAATGCAAAAATTCCAAGAGTCGCTAGAGCGATACGCATGGAAACAGTCCTCTCTCGATCTTGCCCGTAAACGGACATATGTTTGGGTTCTGACTCTCTACAATCGCCGGTTGTGCAGACCGGCTTGAACAAAACGTACACCCTGATATCGGTACGAGCGAGCCTGAACAATGGGATTCACGCGAGTTTCACGATTCCATATCGCGTTTTTTGTGCCTGTAATGAACAAATCCCCCGCGGCTTCAACAGAAGGCTCCAAGCTGCATTGCCCGGTGCCAGAAGCCAGGAGATATCGGACTCGACACCGAAGGACAGAGCTGCCACAAAATCCTTACATAAGCCGTTCAAAGCAGGTCCCAACCGCTCCGAATCAGGGTGACAGGAGTTGAACCTGCGACCTCGGCGACCCAAACGCCGCGCTCTACCAAGCTGAGCTACACCCTGTTCCTCGACATCATACCCTCCTGGCTCAGCTCAGCCGCGCGGATCGCTGAATGAATCCCGTCCGCGCCCAACTCTAAAACCGCCTTCGCACGGTGGCTCCACAGATGACCATTCATCACAGCTTCACGCCCCGCATGGCCAACAGCGATCGCCTTATCACGGTCCCGAAGCCACGCCGCGATTTGCTCCGCTCCGTGCTCAGGAGATCCCGCCGGATACACCGCGATCTCCTGCGACCCTTTCTTCTCGCCATCGCAGACAAAGTGCCGGCGAAGCAGTTCGCGATCATCGGACACCGAAGCGCACCCACCAGCCATCGCAAGCAGTTGCCTTTCTGAGTATCCGCGAGCGAATTGCGTCGGTCCCCAAGCGATCGCTGTCTTTGCACTCCGGTAGATCGCGGGCATCTGCTCGTAGCGGGCTTCTCCGCCGTAACGGATCGTGCCTGTGCAGTAACGTTCCCAGGCCTCGGGTCCGAAGACCTCAAGCCGCAAACCCTGCATCGCCTGAACCGCCGCAACACGACGTGTTCGGTTCACGCGAGCGATCACCGCTCGCCAGACACCGGCGATCGAACGCCACCGATCGGGCGTACAGAACGCTCCCCCACTGCATCTCTGAAGAGCCTGTTCAAAGTCCAACTCGCCCTGCTCGATCATGCTGGCGGCAACATCACGCACAAGCCGGCGTTCTTCCAAATCCAGCACGTCTGTCAACGCATCAAGCTCTTCCTCTGTGTGAATCCAGCCCGAAGCCACCACATCCTTGGCTCTGTTGGCCGAAACACTGTTCTCTTCACACACCGCCTGCTCGCTCACGCCGTGATGCACCACGCCAATCTGCAAACTGGGCCACCGTGCAGCCGCGAGCGACAACCCATCCAATGTGCTCAGAGCCAACCGAAAGTGGGGTTGTTCCGCCAAGCGGTCCGTCAGATCTTCTGACAACGCAAGCGGATGATCCACAAACAATTGCACAACAGCGATCGCTCCCCCACCTGCGCAAGCCGCCTCGATCCACTGGGGATCGGTAAGGTGGTTGAGGTACACCATCACACCCGGGCGTTGCCCGAACGCCTCACTCGGATTGATCTCGCATCCTGCCCTCTCGAGCACCTCAGCGAGCTCTTCCGCCATTGTCGCCAGCAACCCGTATCGGGACTGGTAGCGCCGAACCATAAAAACTGGCAATCCCATGCACCGACCATCGGCGATCACCAATCGATTTCGCCAGGGATCATCCTGTCATCTCGGTACACTTCGTTCATGATCAAGAAACTCCTCCTCGCCATTGTTCTCTTCTTCGTTCTCCTCATCGGTGCCCTCGTCACCGCCGTGTTCCTCTTCGGGGGGGACGCTCTGAACCGCATCGTGAAAGAAGTCATCGAGCGGGGCGGGACATACGCCCTGGGCGTGGACACCACAGTCGACTTCGTCGACCTTTCCCTTTCGGCCTCGGGGCAAGCCGCCGCGCTGTCCGGGCTCCACATCGAAAACCCGGAAGGCTTTGCAATCCCGGACTTCATCACGCTCGGCAACGGGTCGGTCTCGATCGAAGGCAACCCCCTCTCTCAAGAAGTCATCACGATCCCCGACCTCACCCTCACCGACATCGGCATGAGCCTCGAACGCTCCCCCGACAAGGCGAACTACCAGGTCATCATGGACAACCTCTCACGATTCGAGTCCAAAGATCCGAGCGCACCGGCACCAGATGATGATCAGTCGGCAGGCATGAAGTTCGTCGTCAAAACCATCACGTTGTCTGATATCGCCGTCACCGCAAGGCTCGTCGGCACCGACAACGCAACCATCGAAGACGCCACTGAGATCCGCCTCGACATCAACGAGATCGTTCTCGAAGACATCGGCAGCGCCGCAGAACCAGTCACCGCAGGCGAGATCGTCTCCATCGTTGTCAAGACCATCATCCAGACTTCCATCGAGCTCGGAAACGGCAAGCTCCCCGAGATCATGCTCGCCGAGCTCGGCAACAAGCTCGCCGGCCTCGAATCACTCGCCGAAATGGGCGTTCAGCAAATCGGAGAAGTGACTCAGGAAGTTGCAAAGCAAATCGAAGAGGTCATCCCCGAAGGCGTGATCCCAGAAGAGATCACCGACACCGTCGAAGATGTCGTCAACGATGGCCTCGACGGACTCAAGGGCCTCATCCCCGGTCAGGACAAAGAAGAATAAACCTTACTCCGCAAGAGCGAGCGCACAGAACGAGAGCATCGCGACGGACATCGCGTCATCGTTGAAATCGAACTCGGGCGTGTGCAATCCCGGATAAGGTGGATCACCGTCAGGCTGAAGCCCAACGAGGAAGAAGCAGCTCGGCACCTCTTTGCAGTAGAAGCTGAAGTCCTCCCCGCCCATGAAAGGAGCCGGGGTCTCTTCGATCGTGCCGGCGGCAAATGTCCCGCTCATCACCTCACGCCAGTGGTTGTACGCATCCGCATCATTCTCCGTCACTGGATACCCCGGCTCGAAATCGAACTCGGCGATGCATCCCATCGCTCCCGCAACACCCTGGACAACCTCATGGAACCGCTTCACAGCGACTTCTCGCCCGTTGTCCGAGAGCGTACGGATCGTTCCTTTGATCGTTGAGGAATGCGGGATGATGTTGTTCGCATCGTTCGGGGTTGAGATGTCGGTCACAGAAATGACCATGCCATCCACCGGATCGTTGTTCCGCGACACGATCGACTGCAACGCGGTCACGACCTGTGCCGCCGCCACCACCGGGTCCGACAGCACGTGCGGCATCGCTGCGTGTCCGCCGTGGCCTAAGAGGGTCACACTGAACTCGTCCGTTGCCGCAAGCAATGGCCCGGGCTTCGATGAGAGCTGGTTCAGCTTGATACCGGGCCAGCCGTGCAGACCGAAGAGCATGTCCACCGGCTTGCCGATCCGTGAACCATCCAGCGCTCCGTCCTTCACCATCAAGTCACCACCCGCGCCGCCCTCCTCAGCAGGCTGGAAGATGAACATCACGTTGTTCGGACGATGCTCCGTTTGTTTCAAGACCTTGGCCACGCCGACAAGGTTTGCCGTGTGCGCATCATGACCGCACGCGTGCATCACACCTTCATTGCGCGAGGCGTACTCCTTCCCTGTCGCTTCGAGAATCGGCAGAGCATCCATGTCGGCACGAAGGCCGATGGTCTTTGCCCTAGATTCGTCCGTAGTCGCTGGGAGATAGGCAAGAACCCCGTTGCCACGGGCAAGGCCTGCAACAAAGGCGATGCCCGCCTCGGACAACTCCTGCTGAACAAGCTTAGAAGTCTCCGCCTCCTCGAACATCAACTCGGGGTTCGCGTGAATGGTGTGACGGCGCGAGATGGTCTGGGGGATCTCGGCGGTCAGTACGCTGTTCAGGGCGGCTGCGGTAGTCATGAGGAGAGTTTACGCGGAGATGAGAAAACCGTACGCCGGGACACTCCCCCCATGATTCAGGGACAAGGCACCCCTGAACTCGACTCGTTCCTCTTAGCCGTGGATCAGCTTCCCGTCGGCCGCCAGGCTGGCTTCATGGATCGCCTCGTGCATTGTTGGGTGCGCGTGGATCGTGACGTTGAGCTCTTCGGTCGTCGCTTCGAGTCGCCTTGCGAGGGTGAGCTCGGAGATCAGCTCGGTCGCCTGGTCGCCGAAGATGTGCGCGCCGAGGATCTCACCACGGGGCAGCCCCTTGATGATCTTCACGAAGCCCTGGTTGTGCATCGTGGCGATCGCCTTCCCGTGCGCCTGCAACTGGTACGTGCCGACCTCGTAGTCCTCGCCCTTCTTGAGCCCCGATGCCTTAAGCGCATCCTCGGTGAAGCCCACCGACGCGACCTGCGGGTTGAAGTAGGTGCATCCCGGGATGACCGAGTAATCGATCGCGATCGGGTCGTGCCCAGCGATCCGCTCGACCGCGATGATGGCCTCCTCGGAAGCAACGTGCGCTAACCAAGGCGGGCCGATGACGTCGCCCACCGCGTAGATCCCGTCGACACTGGTCTTGTAGGTCAACCGTGGCGAGGGATCATCGCCCGGTGCGAGCGGTTTGTAGTCGGTCTGGATGTGATCCTTCACAGTCTGGATACCGAGCGACTCGTCGAACAAGCCGTCGTAACGACCACGCACGCCAATCGCGAGCAGCACCTTATCCGCCTCGATCACCTCTGCCTTGCTCTCATCCGCCTTGCCATCTTTAAACGGCGCAACTGTCACCTTGACTCCATCGACAGTCTTCTCAACCGCGGTCGTCGTGAAGCCCGTTTTGAACTTCATACCGTCGCGCTTGAAGTGCTTCTCGACCGCCTTGGAAACATCGGCGTCTTCCACCGGCACCAACCGGTCGAGCATCTCGACAACCGTCACTTCGGTGCCGTAGGTGTGGTAGAAGTAGCCGAACTCCATGCCGATAGCGCCGGATCCCACGACCACCAGCTTCTTGGGCTGTTCCTTCAGGGTCATCGCCTCGCGAGCACCGATGATCTTGTCTCCATCAAACCGTGCAAACGGAAGGTCTCGTGCTACGGAACCCGTGCACACCAGGATGTTCTCGGCGGTGATGCTCTCGCGCTTCTTGCCAACCTCGGCCGGCGCGTGCGTGATGGTCTCCTTCACTTCAACATCGTGGATATCGATCGTGCAAGGCGTTGCACCCTTTTTGCCGGACACGATCTTGGCGTGACCGACGATGTGATCGATCTTGTTCTTCTTCATGAGGAACTCAACGCCCTTGTTGAGCTTGCTCGCCACGTCGCGTGAACGACCGATGACCTTGTCCCAGTTCACGTTGACCTTCTCGAACGAGAGGCCCCAATCGTCGGCCTGGTGCGCGACCTTGTGGTAGAGCTCGGCGTTCGAGAGCAATGACTTCGAGGGGATGCAGCCCCAGTTCAAGCAAACACCGCCGAGCTTGGCACGCTCGACACAGGCGACCTTCATCCCGAGCTGGGCGGCACGGATGGCACCGACATACCCCGCAGGGCCGCCACCGATCACAACAAGGTCATAGTGGGTGTTCGCCATCGAATATTCCTCTTGCTAAGCGTCAACGATTGTTTGCGTAAGGCACAAAGCCCGCTCAGGGGCGAGCCGACAGTGTAGGCGATCGGGGCCGATCCTTCCGCCTACGATCAACGTCTATGGCCCAGCCCAAAGAACGCCAAGACATCCAGATCCGTCGCGAGCGTGCGGTCCTCGCGGCGTGCTATCTGCCGGGCGATCGCTACGACGAACGCGATCCGCTGGGCGAGCTCCGCGCCCTCGCCGAGACCGCCGGCTCGACCGTGGTAGGCGAGATCATGCAGAAGCGTGACCGCCCCGAAGCCGGGACGTACATGGGCAAGGGCAAGGTCGAAGAGCTCGGCCGCATGGCCGACGAGCTCGACGCCGCGGTGGTCATCTTCGACCACGAACTCTCCCCGAAGCAGATCGCGGCGATCGAGGGCATGATCGGCAAGAAAGTCCTCGATCGATCCGAACTCATCCTCGATATCTTCGCGAGCCGAGCCACGACCAAGCAAGCTCGCCTTTCGGTCGAGCTCGCGCAACTCGAATACACCTACCCGCGCCTGCGGGCCATGTGGTCTCACCTCGAACGCATCGTCGGCGCGGGCAACATCGGTGGTGTTGGCTCACGAGGCCCCGGTGAACAGCAGCTCGAGATCGACCGCCGAATTGTTCAACGCAAGAAAGTCCAACTCAAGCAAGAACTCGAAGAGATCCACGCGAGAAAGGTTCGCGAAGTCGCGAGCCGCAACGCCGAGCACTTCACCGTAGGCCTGGTGGGTTACACCAACGCCGGAAAATCCACGCTCTTCAATGCCCTCACCGAGGGCGGCGCCTTCGCAAACGATCAACTCTTTGCCACATTGATGACCCG
>JBCDAP010000018.1:0-9685 GCA_039185335.1 Planctomycetota bacterium
CATGATCCTCTCGACATCGAGCATCTTGATCTTTGCTGTCACTCCCGATCGGTCGCACAACTCGGCATGGAATACCCGAATGAGCCAGCACAGCCGCTCGACGAAGGCCGTCAGCGCAAGGCCGATGGCCCGAGTTACCTGCTTCCGAGCGGTTACATGATCTTGTTTGTCTTTGCCCGCCAATTCGACCAATAGCTCGTTCGCCCAGATTCTGAGCGGAGTCGCTTCGCATAATGCATACCAAAACGCGCTACGCCGGCTCGACCTCGTCGCCTGCGCAAACAGGACATTCACATGCTCACGTCGCAGAATCGTCGAGATCGCGTGCAGCGCCCCAGGCTGATCCCACACCCGCAGCCTGAGGCGGAACGCGACAGGCCATGACTCCGGTGGCACAGGACTCAGAAAGAGGTGTTCGACCGGATCCTTCGCTCCCGACGATTCCGTTGGTGGCAACCAGGTGCCCCAGCAGGTCGAGTCAGGGAACACATCGATCGGCTGCAACTCCTTGAGAGGAACCGCGATCCCACGATCGGTAATCGTGACCTCATCTCCGTACATCATGAGTCTTCAGTCCCTCCATCAACCAAGGCAAACTCAACACCAAACCGGTCACAACAAATAGGGAAGAACACTGGTCAATCTGCAGTGTAAAGCAATTCTGAACGGATCAACAACGGAAGATTCGAAGAACGAAAGTGAATAGGAAACACTCACCTGCTTAGGTGGGTTTTGTAAAAACCGCCAACGAACCCAGCAATCTCAAACGTCTTGTTCGCCTTCGGCCCGGCGCCAAGACACAGCAAGCCGTGTCGCGGTAACGGGCAAAGTGCTTCCATACGCCGCCTGGTTCAACTCAAACCTTCAGCCGACTCAAGACTTCGGCGTCCATCTCCAGAACGGGCGGCCAAGCCCGGACCGGTTGCTCTTCGGTCGCGTCTCCCGCGGACTTGAACGTAGCATCAAACCCGATCGGATCTATTGCGACGGCATTGTCCAGCCGAACTAGATCGCGCGACGCATCGCAGTTGGCACACCACCGAAACAGTACGCCCTGGGTGTCGCTCAGATCAATATCACTGTCCACCGCGATGACGAAGCTCGCAACCCCGGGCGTCGTCTTGAGTACTTCACGCAAAGCTGCCCGCCCTTGCCCACCTGCTTTCTTCTCGACCGCAATGAACAGCCATCGCCTACCGAGCTCTTCGGGTGCCGCTGCGTTCGTGATGCCACCGATCGCATTCTTCACACGAAGCAGCGTTTCTTCATCCACACCGGTCGGGGCAGGAGACTCAATCAATGAGCCGTCTACATCTTCTCCTGCCCAACGGCGCGTGCAATCGAACCCGAGCTTTGTTCCTGCACCGATCCGCGGAGCCGCGTGGTCCAGAATGTCCAACGGGCCGCGTACAACCTCGACGTCACGCCCCGGCAGGCAGTGCTCACCGCACGCTCGCAGCACCGCGAACGTGTCATGAACGTCGGTGTCTCCATCCACGACGAAGATCAGTTTCGTCCACGCCATCTGACCCGCACCCCAGATCGCGTGCATCACGCGCCGGGCTTGCAGCGGGTATTGCTTGTCGATCTGCACGAACGCGCAGTTGTGGAACGCGCCGAACATCGGCAGGTCGTAATCTTTCACGTCATGGATCAATACCTGCAAAAGCGGCTTGAACAAGCGTTCGGTTGCTTTGCCCAGGAAGTAATCTTCCTGCGGCGGGAGCCCAACCACTGTCGTCGGATAGAGAGGCTTCTCGCGCATGGTCACCGCGGTCACTTCGACGATCGGATACCGGTCCGGCATCGAATAGAACCCGGTGTGGTCGCCAAAAGGCCCTTCGAATACGCAACCATCACCCAGCGGCTCGTCGGTCTCGCGCGGATCCCAACCGATCCCGCCGCCGTCGATCACATCTGTGCGTACGAATCCCTCGATGACGATTTCGGCGCTCGCTGGCACCCACAGCGGCACAGACACGCCCCGGCACATCTCGATGCCCTTCCCGTTCAGGAAACCCGCCATGAGCAACTCGCTGATCCCAGGCGGCAATGGCGCCGTCGCGGCGTACGGCAGTACCGCCTCGCCACCCAGCACGATCGCCACCGGCATCGGTTCGCCTTTCTGCTTCCAGCTCCGCCAGTGCGAGGCCCCATCGTGGTGCATGTGCCAGTGCATCGCAAGGCGATTCTTCGACAGCAACTGCACACGATACATGCCGATGTTGTGAGAGCTCGGCTTCGCTTCACCAGCGTCGTCCGCGTGGATCGTATGGATCCCCGCAAGCGTGATGTATCGTCCTCGGACATCGTCGGCTTGGGGATCAAATGAGAGGTGAGCGTTGACTTCCCCTGGATACCCCAAAGCGGCAAAGTCACCATCGTGCGGCCAGCACCGGATGATCGGTAGTTCGCGAAGATCGATTGTGTCTCCCTCATGAACAACCTCCTGGCACGTGCCGCGACTCTTCTTTCTTCTCGGACCGATCTTCAAGAGAGGAAAAAACTCCTTCGCTTTCGCGATCGCTTCTCCAAAGCCGCGAGGCGGAACCGGCTTTACCAAAGACCCGATTTTTTTGCCGATCGCGTCAAAGCCCTCAGGTGCATGCAATGTCCGAGCCATTCGCGAATAGCTGCCGTACGCATTGATCAGTACCGGTATATTCGAGATCGAACCATCCGTGAGCCTCGGCTGCTCAAACAGCAGTGCTGCCCCACCAAGATGATGGAAGAGCGGGTCGTTCTTCTGATCTCCCATGCTTGCTGATTTCGGTGCTCGCGACTTGCTGGCAAGGTCCGCCATCGCTGAGATCTCGAGCAAGACATCAGCCGGCTCGCGCACCCGCACTAATTCACCCGACCGCTCGAGATCCTCCACGAACCGACGCAATGGTGAATCGCCCAAGACTTGTCAGTCCTCTCGTGCTGCGCAGGCTCACACGCCTGCCTCGGCTTCGTCAAGCGAAGGATAGTCAACGTATCCCTCCGCACCATTCGTATAATAAGTGGCAGAGTCCGGCTCGTTGAGCGGCGCCTCCAGATCAATGCGCTTCGGGAGATCGGGGTTCGCGATAAATAGTTCACCGAAGGCAATGGCGTCAGCCTGCTTTTCCTCAACACGAGTGCGAGCGGTCGCTCCCGTGTAGGCACCGTTTCCGATGTACACACCATTCCCTGTATGACACTGCTTCCAAGCCTGGACGATGGGCATCAGGATCTCATCATCACGCTCACCGCCACGGAACGCCTCGACCGCATGAAGGTAAGCGAGCCCGAGCTTGCCGAGTCCTTGGACAAGCGCCGAGAACGTTGCGACCGGATCTTCGTCGTGCATTCCGCCGAATTCGCCTGTCGGAGAGATGCGGTACCCCACACGCCCAGGACCCCACACGCCAACGACCGCTTGTGCAATCTCGAGCGGGAGACGAACACGATTCTTCGCGGAGCCCCCATAGGCGTCCGTGCGGTGATTCGTACCGGAACGCGTGAACTGGTCGAGGAGATACCCATTCGCGCCATGGATCTCGACCCCATCGAAGCCGGCGTCCTTGGCGCACTGCGCACCGTGACGGAACTGCTCGATGATCCCAGGGATCTCACCCGTCTCGAGCGCTCGTGGTACCACGGAGTCCTTTTTTATACCCGGTGACACGGTCACCTGTCCGCCTTCAATCCCGATAGCCGAAGCCGAGACCGGGATCTCGCCGTTCTCTTGCAGATCCGGGTGGCTGACGCGCCCGACATGCCAGAGCTGGAGCACAATCAGCCCGCCGGCTTGATGCACCGCTTCGGTGATTGGTTTCCACGCTTCGACTTGTTCGTCTGAGTAGATTCCGGGCGTGCCAAGGTATCCCTTGCCTTGACGCGAGACCTGTGAAGCCTCCGTCACAATCAGGCCGGCCGAAGCACGCTGGCGGTAATACTCGATCGCGAGTTCTGAAGGGACGCCGTAGGGATCGCTGGCTCGACACCGCGTCAGAGGTGCCATCAGCACTCGATTCGCGCATTCCCAATCACCGATCTTGATCGGTTCGAGCAGCACGTTCTCCTCCTTCACCATGGTCATGTCCTCTGTTTCGTGCAGCGACTCGTTCGGATTCAGCGCGAACGAAGCGCTTCCAAAATTACTTCCGGCTCCGCGCGTTTGCGATAATCTTTGTCAATGTAGGCATAAATGATCGTGCCGTCGGTATCGATCACGTAGGTTGCCGCCAGGGGAAGGCCCCAAGTGTCGTCGCCGTTCTGCCCCGGAACATCAAGACGTCCCTTGAACTGCTGCTGCACGACCGTGGGGAGGATGTACGCCACGCCGTAAGAACCAGCGACGCGATTTCCCAGATCGCTCAGAACATGAAATTCCAACTCGTTCTTTTGCTTGGTGTCCAAGGAATTGTCGGGTGTTTCGGGAGAGAGGGCCACGAGCTGAGCGCCGAGAGCCTGGAACTCGTCTAAACGATCCTGGTATGCCTTGAGCTGGATATTGCAATACGGGCACCACCCACCTCGATACCAAGTCAGAACAACCGGCCCGTTATTGAGAAGGTTCTTCAGTTCAACCTGCTCTCCCGTTGGACCAGGGAGCGTGAAGTTGGGTGCGGTGTCCCCAACGCGCTTCGCGTTCGCTATAGCAGGGTCTTGCCCAACCTCGATCACGCCTTGCTCGAAAGCTGCTTTCATCTCGTCACTCGCCTGAGCGTTGAATGCCGTCCGGCGTTCATCCAGCTTGTCCTGCAATGATGTGCTAGCAGTATTCATCACATGGCCTTCCTGTGTCGAGGTGACACCAGCGGTTTCGCATCCCAAGCCCGCGAGGGCGAGTGCCCACACAGGGAATGTTTTCATAACTTTGTTCATTGATCGATTCCTGTTGCCATCAGGCGTTCTATTCTGTGAACATTGAGAACATCGTGGAACGACGTCCTATTCGCGCTCGTGCCATGATTCTTCGGAAGATGTCGCCTTCCGCGCTCGGTCGGTGAGACGGCGAAGCTCATCGAACGCTTGAAGCGGGCTCATCGACTCGATCTTCAGCTCGCGGAGTTCCCCAACCACTGGGTGCTCGATGAACTCGGTGAACAAACCCATCTGGCTTGTTGCGGATGTCTTGGGCTCAGGGACATGCTGATGATCGACCTCGGCGTGAGATACACGGAGGGATTCGAGAAGTTCGCGAGCCCGCTCGATCACGTTGCCCGGCACACCGGCAAGACGAGCGACCTGAACACCGAAACTAGCGGTAGCCGCCCCGCTCGCAACACGGTGCAGGAAAACGATCTCGTCACGAAACTCCCGAACCTGTACGTGCAGATTGCGGACCAACTCTGGGTGACGATCGGACAAGCTCGTGAGCTCGTGGTAGTGCGTTGCGAAGAGCGTGCGGGGGCGTGGAGCGGTTTGATCACCGATACCAGCAAGACGCTCGGCGATCGCCCAGGCCAGACTCAAGCCATCGAGCGTGCTCGTTCCTCGACCGATCTCGTCCAAAATCACCAACGAAAGCTCAGTGCACCCGTGCAGCACGCGTGCGGTCTCGGTCATCTCGACCATGAACGTGCTCTGCCCTCGGTGCAGCGCATCATCAGCACCGATCCGTGTGAAGATCCGATCGCACAGGCCAAGGCGAGCTGACTGGCACGGCACGAAACTCCCCGCATGCGCTAAAAGCGTGATCAACGCTACCTGACGGATGTATGTGCTCTTGCCGGCCATGTTTGGACCGGTGATGAGCGCGAGAGACCCGTTTTCGTCGCCAAGCTCTATATCGTTGGCAACGAACTCAGAACCGAGCAGTTCCTCTAAGACAGGATGCCGACCTTCTTTGATATCGAGCACGCCGGGCTTGTCTACAAACTCCGGCTCGACCCAGCCACGCAGCACCGCTCGGTCGGCAAAGCACCTGAGCACATCGATCTCGGCCACCGCGTTGGCAAAGACACCGGCAGTCGAAGCCTGCTCTCGAATCGCGACGCACATTGCGCTGAACAACGCTTGTTCCCGCGTCACAGCACGCTCGCCCGCGGTCAGCACCTTGTCTTCGAACGACTTCAGCTCGGGCGTGATATACCGCTCAGCGTTCTTGAGCGTCTGCTTGCGTGTGAAGACATCTGGAGCCCTGCGTGCTTGAGCCACAGGGAGCTCGATGTAGTAGCCGAACACCTTGTTGTAGCCGACCTTCAGGCTCGGGAGATCGTGCTGCTCCACAAGCTGCGCCTGGTATTCAGCAAGCCACTCCCCGGCATCGCGTTGGAGCCTACGAGCTTCATCGAGTTCCGCGTCGATGCCATCACGAATGAGCCCACCTTCACGGAGATGGCTTGGCGGATCATCCACGCACTCTCGCTCGATTCTCGCAGCGATCGGGGACAACGCTTCTCGGCACGAAATCAACTCCTCCCAGACCCGAGCAAACGCAGGAGCACCTTCAAGGCACTCGGCAAGGACATCGATCACAACAAGAGAACGCCCAAGAGCAACCACATCACGCGGACTCGCTCTGTTCAAGGCTACCCGCGCCACGATGCGAGGGACGTCCTGCACACGCGACAACACCTCGGCGAGCTCTTCGCCCAGCACGCGATCACCAACCAACGTGCGGATGCAGGAGTGGCGTGCTCCGATGGCATCAATGTCCGCGAGCGGACGACGGAGCCATTCGCGGACAAGACGGCGTCCCATAGGAGTTACGCATCGACTCGAGCGGCTCGAGAAAAGCGAAGACAGCGAGCCGTCTGCTTCATCTTGCCCCGTTGGCTTGATCGTGCGTTCGATCTCGAGCGATCTCAGGGCTTGAGCATCGAGCTGGAGATGCTTTGAATCATTCTCGCGTTTCGGCGGTGCCAGGTGCGCGAGAGAACGTTCACCAACGTGCTCGCGGAAGCGCTCGCGAGCTTTCTCAGTGTCACTCGCAGCCCCGCCATCCATCGCGTGGGCTGCTCTGAGATAACGGATAATGGCGCCCGCAGCGGGTATCGCTAGGTCATCGTCGGCCAGGCCAAAGCCTTCGAGCGAGGAAACACCGTAGTGATCGCAGAGTATACGCATCGCCTCGTCGAACCTGAACTCCCAAGCCGGGCGGGTCGTGAGTGCCACGCCAAGCGAAGCCGAAACAGCTTGCGCTCTCGGAGGCGGATCACCTGTTGCCGTTTCCGCAACGATGAGTTCGCGAACACTCCTGCTGGCCAACTCATCGGGAACCTCGGCCGCAGATGTTTCAAGAATAGTAAACACTCCGGTCGAGACCTCGACCACGGCAAGCGCAACACGCGTGCCCGGGTTGTCGCCGTCCTCGAGAAAGGCGATCGCCCCGAGCGTGTTCGCTTCTCCGTCTGCGAGGAGCGACTCTTCAACAAGCGTCCCGGGCGTGATGATGCGGGTCACAGCACGCTCAACCACGCCTTTGACGTCCTTCGGATCCTCGATCTGGTCGCAGACCGCAACGCGATGGCCGGCTTCGATCATCCGTCGGAGGTAGCCATCGACCGAGTGTTGAGGAACCCCCGCCATGGGGAGCCCCGCGGAACGCTGTGTGAGCGTGATGCCCAGGGTCCGAGCCGCGAGCTCGGCATCATCGCCAAAGAGCTCGTAGAAATCGCCCATACGAAAGAAAAGGACACAGTCGGTGTGACGGTCCTTGAACGTTTTGTACTGCCGCATCGCGGGTGTTTGCCAGGGGTCCTTCTTCGCCGCCATTGGGACAGTGTAACGGAGCGGGAACCCGCGTTTATCCGACGGCGGTCACCCAGTCACGGAGCCACTCACGGAGAGCGTTGGGCCACTTCTGGAGGGCCTCGTTGCCGCGCCCTACGGCCAGCCCGACGCCGTGAGGCCCAGCTTGGAGAACATGAACCTCATGCGGCACGCCGTGCTCAGCGCACCCATTGGCGAAGTCGTACACACCCTGAACCGGAACGGCGGCGTCCTCCGCCGTGTGGAATAAGAAGCTAGGCGGGGTCTGAGGCGACACGAGACCGGGGGTGCTGAGGGCCCGACGCGCCGTCTGATCTACCGATTCTCCCAGCAGCGCATCGCTCGATCCCTGATGACAAGGCGGCACCAGAGAGAGGACGGGATAAGCCATGATGGCGCGATCGACACGCGCGGAGATCGTGCCAGCGAGATCGTCCTCTGAAGAAGATTGATCATCACCAAGCGTGGCAATCATCGAAGCGAGGTGACCGCCCGCGGAAAAACCCCAGACCGCCAGCCGATCAGGATCGATCCCCAGTTCGTCCGATTGTGCACGGAGAAGGCGTACCGCACGCTGAGCGGAGTTGAGCTGGGCAGGGTGCCGTTTCGGGGCAACGGGGTATCGCAGAATCGCTGCCGAGATCCCGAGCGTGTTCAGCCAAGAGGCCGGGACAAGGCCTTCTTTTTCGATCGAGAGCCTTCGGTAACCACCGCCTGGAAAGATCAGAACGCAGGGACGTTGTTCCGGAGCGGCATCGTTCGCTGGTGCGCGATGAAACGTCAAGTCCGCGGATTCATCACCGGTGAACAGAGGAATCGTTATCGTCATGAGAGCACTGTACCGACGTCCGATCAGATATCTAGCTCAGATTTTGAGTCGTATTGTCTTCTTCATCGTCTTCGAGTTCGTACGGGATCACTTCACTCGAATCGTCACCAACCACGATCTCGTTCGGGTTGCGTTGCTTGGGATTGAACGTTTCGGTTGGCTCAGCAGCCGGAGCGGTATCTTCCAAGCCGGGCACATTGAAGGTGTCATTAGAACTCGGCTGCAAAACCGGATCTTGCGGAGTAGGCGGCATGCCGGCACGAGCCAGCTTTTCTTCGAGTTCTCGTTGCTTGGTGTTTTCCTCCTCTGCCTGCCTCGCATCCCGTTCGGCACGGCGAAGATCTCGCTGCTCCATATCAGCAACATTCTTGATCGCCCAAAGCACACTCGAAGCCAGGCGAGCGAACTGGATCACAATCACGACTGTAGTAATCGCGAGCCCCAAACCCGAAAGCACCATTCCAATGATCGCAAAGATTTTGAGGAAATTCACGGCGAACATCAGCTGCGACAAGATGAGCACGATGCTGAAGAACGTCAGGAACCATCCCCCGCCACGAAGCTTCTCTGCAACATCAAGATCCGAAGCCCAATCGGCAAGGTACGACACGTACACCGAAAGCGGAATCAAGCCCAGGGCAGCAACAATACCCACGCCCGCCCACAGGTACTGAAGCGCTGTGACCGTCAAAGAGGGTGATGCTCCCCCAGCAGCCTGCGTCGTGTTCGCAACCACAACCGTAACAATCACTCCGACAACCGCCTGGCTGAGATACGCCAGCTGTGACAACCTCGAACTCCATCGCAAGAGAGGCCACTCGCTGTGCCCTCCCATACGTTTGGTGAGCTTGGGGCGAGGCGAGGTTACGATCCAGACCCCGACTACCCATCCCCCCGCGGCAACCAGTTCCAATCCGAACACGACGAAGAAATTGGTGCTCCTGAGAATCAGATCGATGAGCACACCACCCACCAGTCCCGCAAACATCATCCAAAGACCGAGAGCCAACAACCAGAGAAAACTCCTGGGTGCCTCGTTCATCGGACGCTCCCAGCGTCCCTCTATTCGACGTTCTCGATTCGAAAGGGTGTAAGCCGTGCCGCACTCAGGGCACCTTGTGCCAACCGCTAAGCCGGTCAGGTCGTATCCGCAATTGCGGCAGATCGGGC
>JBCDAP010000019.1:0-9625 GCA_039185335.1 Planctomycetota bacterium
CAGAGTTTGAATCGGGAACACGAAGGCTCTTGGACCGCTCCCTTACGGTCGCGGCTCGTTGTTGGGAGGCTTAGCCCGCTGCTTTGGCGGCCTCGATCTCCGCGGTCTTGCGTTCGATGAACTTTTCGAGGTATCGCTCGAAGGATTTGCCGTGTGCGGGGTCCTTGCCGGTGAATTCGATGCGGGCGATCTGGGCGAAGGGGAGTTCGACTTTTTCGTTGCCGTTCTCGTCGGCTTTGGGCAGCATGATCCGCACGACGGATGTGCCGAGTGTTTCGCCGCGTCGGCGGTCGAAGATGTAGCCCTGGATGGTGTTTCCGACGGTGGTCTCGACGGTGACATCGCCGCGGTAGTCGAATGCCTTCTCGAGCGCGTCGATCAGCATGGTCTCGTCTTCGCGGGTGGCGACCAATCCTTGGAGCGTGGTGTCGGTACTCATAGGGAGCAACAGTAGGTCGGTGCCCGGATTCGGGCAACGACAGTCAACGTCCCGGGAACGCCGATAGAGCCAATCTTGAGGCAACGCCATGCGTCGCACCGGATAGGATGACTCGCCCGTGTACCAGCCCCTCCTGACACGCCGATACCTGCTGAGCAAGGTGATGCCCTTGCTGGCCTCGCTCGCGGTCATGCTCTGCAGCGCGATGGTGCTGATCGTCTGGTCGGTCATGGGGGGGTTTCTGGTGCGTTTGCTCGACCAGGGTCGCTCGATCATCGGCGATGTCTCGGTGACCTACCCGATCGTTGGCATCCCGCACTACGAGGACCTGATCAACCGTCTCGAGGCCCACCCGGCGATCGATGCCGCGGCTCCCACCATCGAAACCTTCGGCCTCGTTTCACTCCCCACAAGGCAGACCAAGCCCATCCGCATCCGCGGCATCGAGCCCGAGTCTTTCAACGCGGTGACGGGCTACAACGACATCATCTATTGGAAGAAGCTCGACGAGCCGCTGCCGGGCGATGTTGACGAGATGGACCGTCGCCTGCGCTTGCCCGAAGGTTTCGAAGACCCCGGGCTGACGCTCGAGGAGTACGAGCCTTCTACGGGTTCGGTCCGCTCCGCGGCGGTTATGGGCATCTCGGTGGGTGAGGTGAACCGACGCAATGAAGCGGGGTTCTTCGAGCCGCTGTTCAACTGGTTCATGCCGAGTTACGAGATCACGCTGACGGTCTTGCCGATGTCAGACTCGGGCTCGCCGCTCGATCCGGTTGATCGTTCGTTCCCGGTTGCTAACGAGTTTGTCACGGGTCTTTATGAGACAGACGCGAACGTTGTGATCGTTCCTCTTGATGTGCTGCAGCGGATGCTGCAGCTCGATGAAGCGGCGTTGCTCGATCCTAATTTTATCCCCGGTACGCTCGAGATCGACCCGGCGACCGGTGACGTCAGGCCCGCACAACCAAGAGTTATTGGTAAGGCGCCCGCTCGCGTGACCGACATCCTGATCCGAGCCGCGGAGGGTTACACGCCCGACGAGGCGTACGAAGAGACGCTGATCATCTACCGCGCGTTTGCCGCGACGTATCGCGACGCGCCCGACGCTGACCGCATGACCGATCCGGGGCTTGCTTACATCCATACATGGGAGAACAAGCCTGGGCTGCGCACGTTCATCGCGGCGGTGAAGAAAGAGACCACGCTGGTGCTCGTGCTCTTCGCGTTCATCTCGATGACCGCGGTGTTCTTGGTGCTCGCAATCTTCTGGTCCATGGTGAGCGAGAAGACGCGCGATGTGGGGATTCTCCGCGCGATCGGCGCTTCCAAGCCCGGCGTCGCGTGGCTCTTCGTGCGCTACGGCCTCGCCATCGGGCTGGTTGGCTCAACTCTCGGGGTGGCGCTCGCCCATCTTATTGTGATCAATATCAACCCGATCCACGCCTGGATGGGCAGCGCGCTGGGTGTGCAGGTGTGGGACCCGGCGGTCTACTACTTCTTCGAGATCCCCAACGAAGTCGACACCGGCAAAGCAACGCTCGTTTTTGTCATCGGTGTGCTGGCTGCGGCGGTGGGCGCGCTCATCCCTGCGATCAAAGCCGCGAATCTTGACCCTGTCAGAGCGATCCGTTTCGAATGACACACGCCCAATCCATCACGCAGATCGCTCCGGACGCGGACAGCGCGGCTCGCACGGGACCCATCCTTTGCGCCAGCCGCTTGTACAAGACGTACCGGCTGGGCAGGGTGAACGTGCCGGTCTTGAAGGGTGTTGATCTCACGATCGAACGAGGCGAGCGTGTCGCGATCCTCGGCGCCTCCGGCTCGGGCAAGAGCACGCTCCTCCACCTCCTGGGCGGGCTTGACACGCCTGACCGCGACGGCGGATCCATCCTTTATCACGGTGAATCGCTCCAGAACATGGCCAAGTCCGCGGTCGATCGATACCGCAATCGTGATGTCGGCTTTGTCTTCCAGCTCTACCACCTGCTGCCGGAGCTCACCGTGCTGCAGAACGTCATCCTTCCCGCGATCATCGGCGTGGGGCGAATCCAAGCCGCCAAGCAAAGAACCGAAGTGGAGTCGCGCGCGAAGCTGCTGCTGCAATCGTTCGGTTTGGCTCACCGTCTCAAGCACCGCCCGGTCGAGCTCTCGGGGGGTGAGCGCCAACGCGCCGCGATCGCGCGTGCCCTGATCAACAACCCCGCGCTCCTGCTCGCGGACGAGCCGACCGGCAACCTCGACGCGGAGACGGGAGGAGTGATCCTCGACGCGATGATGAACCTCACCGACCGCGACGAGCACCGCCAGACGATGGTGATCGTGACCCACGATCAGAACACGGCGGCGCGAGCCGACCGGATCGTCCGCATGAAAGACGGCGTGATCGAAGACGCGTGATCACGCGGAGAATCGGTCACGACAACCAAAGACCAGTGGCGGAGGCGTGACGCCTCCGCGGAGCGTTCAACGCAATGGTTCTGAGCATCCGTGCCCTGTGATCGTGCGAGGCATTCATGTTTGTACTCGTGAGTGAATCCGTGGTGCACGAGGCGGTCTCTTCGCGGAGGCGAAACGCCTCCGCCACCGGTTTATGGCAAGACAGGCATTCCGAGCACGGGATTCGATTCAGCCGTAAGGGGCCAAGGGCGAACGAATCGAATCTGAGGTCTCTTCGTCGGTGGTCTGGTGGTTTATGGCGTAGGTGAACGGGCTGCCCTTCACGCCTTGCCCTCCGCGGAGCCAACGTGCGGATTGGGTTCCCTCCCGGAGAAGAACGCTCATCCTGGTTCTGCCCGGCGGGTGAACACCCTCGGGCCAGAGATCACGGATCTCGCTTTCGGTGATCGGGCTCTGGGCACCGCGCAGCACCTTGGCGATCGCTTCGAGCTGATCTTCCTGATGAACCACGCAGACAACGCCCGCGCTTTGGTAGCCCTTGTCGGTCAACTCGATCACCATTTCGGGCACGAGTTCGTCGAACCGTCCGTAGGCGGTGAGCTTGCGTCTGGTGTCGCTAAGATTGCCTGTGTCATAGCGGCGCAGTTCCACGATGGCGTCCACGAACGAAGGCAGCGCGCCCGAACCGCGAGAGGCTTGGCCTTCCCCGCCGTCGCCCTTTCGGATGTGGTGAACGAGCAGGAGGCCCGCCCCTCGCTCCATCATGGTGCGCAACGGGTTGAGCGCTCGTGAGACGCGTGCTGCATCGTTCTCGTCCTGAACAGGCCAGAGCGCGCTGAGCGTGTCGAGGATGACCAGCGAGGCTCCTTGTTGATCAACATCTTCCGCGATACCCATCACCACATCCTCCCATTGTGTGAACGTGGGTGTGCCTGTGAACGGTCTCGAACACACGCGCACCTGATCGGTCAGACTCAGGTCTTCGCGACGCTTGGACCATTGCGCGGATGATTCTTCAGAAACCACCAGCATGGGGCCGTCGACCGGTTCCGCGAGTCCCCCCGCTCCGACGCCGCACATGTCACGCAAAAGATGTCCGATGAGCGTGGACTTGCCGCACTTCCACAATGCGGCAAGCAGTGTCGCATGCCCCTTTGCGACAAACCCTCGCCAGCACCATTCCGGAGGCTCGCAAGGGCCGAGGGCGCTGATCGGATGGAACACAATTCGATTCGTTCGCCCTTGGCCCCTTACGGCTGAAACGAATTCTTGGTCCGACTTGTTCATGCTTCACCCCTTTTCCAGCCGAACATCTCGGCGCACAACGTCGCGACCTCTTCGCGTCGCCGACGTCTTTCTTCGCGGATCACCTTGCACAGTTCGTGATCACCATCGCGACTCGCACGAATCTCGACTTCGGTCAATCCCTCGTGATCGAGCTGCGTCAGCAGCGACGATCGACGCATCATGGGGACCAACTCGATCAACTCGTGCCAACGATCGTCGTTCTGGTTTAAGCGTCGCACGGAGCACCTCCGTCTCTTCCAGAGGTTTCCGTTTGTGCGCTGCTGGCAGCAGGGTTGCTGCTGGCACATTCTTCTCTGGTCCTGGCACGCAGCCCTCTGGGGGCGTTCTCTCGCTCCTCGCCCAGCCGCCAGAGCTGGCAGATGATGAGGTCGACATCGTGCTGATCGAAGATCCGCGTGTTGCCTGCCCAGCCGATCGGGTTGATGTTCCTGGTGTTGATCATGTACTCGATGCGATGGCGCGGATAGCCGGTTCGTTCCGCGATGCGCGCGACGGTCCACACCTGATCGTGTTGTTGATTCTGATTGTTCATTTCCGAACCCTCTGTTTGAGTTCGGGCGCTGTACTCGGTCTTCGATACCGAACAACACACAGTGCCCTTACAAAGGGAGCGCCGTGCGCTTTGGTGCGCACAAGAACGACCACCGCAGATTTACGCGACACAGCACATCGGCGCCAATACGCTCCGAAGTCGCTCCTCAGATCACGTGGATAGCGATCCGTAGATGAACAAAAAAATTTAGAAGAATTCCGAAGTCGATCGATTTCGGAGACCGAATCGTGCGCACAAGCACGGTGTTCATGGCTGCAGGCGTGTCGTTGAGAAACCTGCGACCAATGGCACACTGCGCACACATTGTCTCTTCGATCAAGCCCTTGGGTCAGGAAGTGCGCCGGGCTCGTCGCATGGTTCGCCGATCTCGCCTAGCATGAGGAGGACCCAGGATTTGGAAAGGGGATCACCGTGGCGGTGCTGATGACACTTTCGAGAATCCTGATCACCGAGCTGCAGGATCTGCAGATCATCGAGTTGTGCGAGGAAGACGGCTCGCGGACTTTTCCCATCCTCATCGGCATCAGCGAGGCCGAGGCGATCGGCAGACGTCTCCGCGGCATGCCGGTCAAACGACCGCTCACCCATGAGCTCCTTGACGCGGTCATCAAGCAACTGGGCGGCATCATCGAATCGGTAGCGATCACCGATCTATCGGATCACACGTTCTATGCGGTCATCAACATCCGCAACGCGAACGGCGAACTGATCGAGATCGACGCGCGCCCGTCCGATGCGATCGCACTGGTGTGCGCGAATGAGGACATCCCGATCTTTGTGGCAGAGCATGTCCTGGACGAAGCGGCGACAGGACTGTGATGTCTGAGGAGAATGGGGTGATCGAGGAGAGATTCGCGCCGCCGAGCGACCCGGTGAGCGGCCTGCCATACACGACCGATGGGCTCGAAGGCATCGGCGGGTTCATCAAGTTCACCTACTCCGACTTCTTGGTCGATGAGATCCCTGCGTACGATCCGTGCGGCGAGGGCGAGCACTGCTACCTGCTGATCGAGAAACGCGGGCTGGCGATGTCGGACATGCTCGACATCGTGGCCGATCACTTCGGCGTGAAGAAGGACGCGATCGGCTACGCGGGCATGAAAGACAAATACGCCATCACACGCCAAGTCGTGTCGGTGTGGACGCCCGGAAAACAGGTCGAACAATTCTCCGAACTCCGCCACGACAAGCTCAGCGTACTGTGGGCGGATATGCACACGAACAAACTCCGCGTTGGCCATCTCAAAGGCAACCGCTTCTCTGTGAAAATCCGCGGTGTGCAAGCAACGAAGGTCGTGCAAGCCAAAGCGGTGATGGATCGTCTCGCGGCGGAGGGGATCGCCAACTACTACGGGCCGCAGCGTTTCGGGACACGCCTCAACAACCACGAGGTGGGGCGAGCCCAGATCGCGGGCGATTACCAGCGTGCGCTCGACCTGCTGCTGGGGCCGGACGATCGGTTCCCAAGGCTCAACACGATCATGGGCGAGGCCTACGCGGCGGGAGATCTCGAACGAGCATTCGAAAGCCTGACTCCCAACCAGCGAGCCGAGCGAACAGCGCTCAAAGCTTTGATCGGAGGACGGAACGCCAAGCAAGCGTTCAACCGTGTCTCGGTCATGCAACAACGGTTCTTCTTCTCCGCGTTCCAATCGCACGTGTTCAACCAGGTGTTGGGCGAACGCGTCCGCAGCGGCCTGCTCGATCGCATCTCCGAGGGCGATGTCGCGATGAAGCTCGGCAACCATGCGTGCTTCCCGGTGGGCGCGGAAGAGCTTGCGACCGAAGAAGCTCGGACGGAAATCGATCGACGCGTTCATGACTTCGAGATCTCGCCCACGGGTCCGATGTGGGGTCCAGAGATGATGCATGCGCAAGGGGGAATCGATGAGCTCGAAACACGAGCGTTGCACGCGATGGGCGTCACGCTCGACGAAGTCTCGGCGCATGTGAAGCGCATGAAGTCGAGGCTCGACGGCACACGCCGTGCGATGCGCGTGCCCGTAAAAGATGTAGAGATCGAGGGAGGTATCGACGAGCGTGGTCACTTCGTCCGCTGCGCGTTCGAGCTCCCGCCCGGGAGCTTCGCCACAACGGTGATGCGCGAGATCATGAAAGACGGCCCGCAGGAAGAACCGGGCACGGTGCTCCGCTCGAAGCCGGTCCCAGAGGACGACGAAGCGCGAGATCACGACGAGGACGATCGATGAATCGTCACACCGATACCGTGGTCTGTTTCGATCTCGGCGGTGTGGTCTTGCGCATCTGCCGGAGCATCAACGAAGCGATCGAGCGAGCGGGGTTGGAGCAACGCGATCACGAGCGCGACGTGAGCCAACACGAGCAGACGGTGCACGCGCACCAGACCGGACGGTTGTCGTGCGCCGAGTACTACGAAGCGATCTCGGCCGAGTTCGGGGGTGTGTATACCCCCGAGGAGATCGAGCTGGCTCACTTTCTGTGGATCATCGAGGACTACGCCGGGATCGCCACGGTGGTCGAAGAGCTGAACAACACCGCGGGCGTGCGGACCGCCTGCCTGAGCAACACAAGCGATTCGCACTGGAAGAGTATGCAGGGCATTGAGCGGATCGATCATCACGCTCATGCCGGTCCAAGCGAGGCCATCGCGTGCATCCAGCACAAGCTGGTCTCGCACGAGCTCGGCGTGATGAAACCCAATGAACGGATCTACGAACTCGCCGAGGAAAAGCTCGATGTGCGCCCCGAGCAGATCGTGTTCTTCGACGACGTGCAAGAGAACGTCGAGACGGCTCATGCTCGCGGTTGGCGAGCCCGCCGCATCAATCCAGAAGATGAAACGAGTGTCCAGGTCCGCACCTACTTAACGAATGAGATCGGTGTGCTCAGCGGATCTCCAAAGTCCTGTTGAGACGCCCGGTCCCAGGACGCTCTCGCACACCGGTCCGAATCGATGACCCCGATAAGCGGTCGGCTCCGCCTTCAAAGATGAACTGGTTCGTGATCGATTCGCCCGGTGCCAGCGAAAGAAAGTTGGACTGGCCCGGGTAATCCGGGGCGTACGCGAACGTCTCCAGCGACAAAGGTTGGTCGGAGACATTGGTCAGCAGGATCGTGACCGCAACATCGGACATGTTCTGACCGTCGGTCGAGGCATAGCGGAACGACGAGAAGAACCGGAGTTCCTCGAGGCCAAGCTCGGTGTCCACCGGGATCGTCATGGGCGGATAGACCTTGTCGGCGGTCAGCTTCGTCTCCGCCGTGATGACGTGCTCGCCCGCCTCGGCGTTGAGGCCGAAGATGATCGAGACCGGAATCCGCTGGGTTCCGCCCGCCGGGATGCTGAATGCGGTCAGGCGCGGGTACAAATCCCAACCCTCAGGCGCGTTGAAACGAATCGAGCCGGTCAGCATGGTGTCCCAAGGGTTCTCGACGATGAGATCCACATTGTGACGCTGTGCGCGAGCCTGCAACATCTCGGGTTCGAACCGGATCGTGTTGCGGAACTTCACGAGCGGAACATCCACGTTCTCGATGTACACCGGCATCTGTTGCAGCGGGATCATCACTGCACCGTACTGGTCGACTTGAGTAGGCTGAGCATTCCCGAAGACATCACGGATCTTGATAGGCTCGGAGCCAAGGAAGGCATGGATGTACGCATCCTCGGGCTTCGCACGCTCGTTCCAGGCGACCAATGCGCCATGACGCTCTCCCGCAGCGAGGTAAGCGCGCATCCCATCTTCGATGTCGATCTCGCCACCAGGGTGGCGTGCGGCCAGCTCGGAGATCAGCGTGCGCCACACCGCGAGCGCGGGTGTCGGGGCTGTCGAGTGGTCATCGTCGTTGAGCACGATCCAAGGCTGATCGATCGCGATCTCTGCTGCGCCCGCGTCCCAAGCGGTCGTCGCTTTGCGGACCAGATCGATAATCTGCGCCTCGAGCCCGAACGTCTGCTCGTCGAGCGTATCGATGATGAATCGGATCTCGTTGTGCTTGGGCCACTGTGTGATGTAGTTCGGGATCTCTTTGGCGGGCACCGAATCGGGCACACGCACGGTCAGCGATTCGGGCGGGTCGTATTCCTCGTGACGAAGCTGGTGGATGTTCCAAGGCATCGCGATCGAAGGCCGCGGTACCAAGCGGTAGAACTGATCCTGAATAGACTGCGCAACATTCGCGACCGTGTCGTTTGCGAACGGAGAGTTGTCTCTTTGTGCCGCACCGATCTGCCAACGCAGCACACGCTCGCCGAATCGTGTCAACAACGGGAACAGGTGGCGTTCCCACTCTTCCGCAGGTCTCGCGAGCAGTTCCGCGGTCTGGTGCGCATCGAGACGCTGGTCACGGGCAACGTCACGAGGCATCTCTTGCAGGATGAACCCCACATCCCGATTGTCCATCAGCAGATCCTCGAGCGCATCCGCGAGACGATCCTGTGTCAGATCCACCAGCTCTTGGTACGCGTCCGGATCCTCGACAAGCAATTCGAGGGGCGGTTCAAGCATTCCCCAAACCGGGAGCGACACCGAGCCCACCCCAACGCCCCGAACTGTCCCAGGGAGCTCAGGCAGCTTGTCCGCGCCCGTCGGCTCGAGCACCAAACCAAACCGCAACGCTTCTTCGCCATCCAGCGGTCGCATGGGTGGCGAGTAGACGAAGTCGAGCGTCTGCTGCGCGATGATGCCCTCTTGGTTCGCGACACGGAGCGAAGCGCGGTACCAACCGTACCGCTCGATCGCGGGCTTCCATGAGGAGAGCCGTCCATCGGGATCCACCGGATTCGTGGTCGCATCGATCTGGTTGCCGGCGATATCGAAGACCCGCATCTCCGAGGTGAGCTTCTCGCCCGCGAGATCTCGCATCCGCAGATCGATGTACGCCGGCTCGGGCTCGATCACGATGTTCCCGGGGGATCGCGTCGATGTCACCTATATCCAATC
>JBCDAP010000020.1:0-9559 GCA_039185335.1 Planctomycetota bacterium
GAGTGTTTGCGAGTTGGAGAGTGTCAGGTTGGCATCGGTCGTGTTGCCGCCGGACATGGCGTTCATCAGGAGGGTGCCATTGTTGGTGATGCCGTCGGCCATCGTCAGCGTGTTGACCTCGTTGAGGATCAACTGAGACCCCGACCGCAGCGTCACGCCGGCGATCCTTGAGCCGTTCTGGGCGATGAACCGACCTGTTCCGACGCTCTCGAGCGTTCCGCCGGAAATGACTGCGCTTGCGCTGAGTATGGCTTGTGATCCGTCGGCCACGAAGATGGTGCCGTCGGCGTTGTCGAACGCGCCTCCGTTAAAGTCGAGCCCAGCGGAGCCGAGTGCTTCGATCCTGCCGTTGTTGTCGAATCCGCCGGTGGAGGGGTCGAGGATGAGGGTCGCGTTGGTACCGGTCGCTTGGATCAGCCCCTCGTTGACGAACTGGAATGCGTTGATGGAGCCCGAGCCGCGGATAGTGTGGTCGGCGGCGTTGGTGATGACGGCGTTGCCGCCACCGTTGATGGAGTTGTCGGAGTCGTCGGACATCTGGATGACACCGGTGCCGCCGAGGGTTTGGGTGCCGGAGAGTGTCAGGGTCGTATCGGTTGTGTTCCCCGCAGAAACCGAATTGAGCATGAGTGTGCCGTTGTTGACTAGTCCGCCGAACAGTGAGAGCGAGATGGACTCAGAGAGTTCGACCGAGAACCCGGCATCAATAGAGAGCTGTGCGATCGATGCGGCCGACGAGATCAAGGCCTCGGTTGATCCGGTCTGAGGACCAAGCACTGCGTCGTTGCTGTTGGTTGGGACGCCGTTCGACCAGTTGGCGGCGTCATGGAACGAAATCCCGTCGCCGAGCCCTGTCCAGGTGGTTTGGGCGAGCGCGGTCGCGGGGAGACCCGCGAACAGCAAAACAGCGGCTGCAAGGCGAAGACCGCCACTACGGTGGTTGAAGGAACTCATGTCTGCTAACTCCGTCTCTCTGGCCCCTGGGCCGTTTTCGTGCATTATCGGTCGCGTTGACCCTGTGAAACCCGGCAGATTGCGCGGGTCATCGGGGATATTGGTGACACAGAGTCAGATCTGACAGCAACTCGGATTTAATCGCAGAAATCGGTGATATATTTGCCCAGTGAAGTCCGTGAGCACCCATATCAGCCTCCTAACCGCTCTCGCGGAAACACGGAATGATGCGGCCTGGGCCGACTTTGTTGTGAGGTATGGCGATCTGATTCGCAGTGTTGCGCGGAGGCAGGGTATCTCCGGGGCAGATCAGGAAGATGTTCTGCAAGATGTGTTGACAGCGCTGACCTCCTCTATGAAGCGATTCGAGTACGACCCGAACAAGGGACGATTCCGCTCGTTTCTCCAAACGGTGACAAAGCGCACTATCTTTGCCAGATTCCGTCAGAACAAGCGGGCAGGCACCCAACTCTCATTCGATGAGAATACAGATGCTGCGACCGACGACTTCAACACTGTTTGGGAAGACGAGTGGCGGCAGTACCACATGAGGCAAGCGATGGAGTTCGCGCACAGAACGGCTTCACAATCTGATCTTGCGGCGTTTCGAGCCTATGTCATAGAAGGAAGGTCTCCGCGTGAGGTGGCTGCGGCGCTTGAGATGAGTGTCGACAGCGTTTATCAAGCGAAGTCGCGGCTTCTCAAGCTGATCCGCGATCAAGTCACAGCACAGATCGACGAAGAAGGCTGAGTGAGATGGAGTTGGATGGTCCGTCGATGTGGCACGACGATGAGGCAGAGTTGATCTCCCGGCTGCAGATCCTCGAGGGCTCTGCTCATTCATCTCAGCTCCCTCAGATAGCGGGCTACGACGATCTTCTCGAACTCGGGAGTGGCGCACAAGGGGTTGTCTATTCGGCGTTCCAACGCTTTGCCCGCCGTCGCGTCGCGGTCAAGGTGTTGCACCTCGGTTTCGATCGTGACCAGAAAGCGCGCTCACGTTTCGAGCGCGAAGTAGAACTCGCTGCTCGGCTGCGTCATCCGAACCTTGTTCGGTTGTACGACTCGGGATTCACAGAGGACGGGAGACCGTTTCTTGCGATGGACTTGATCTCTGGTTCGTCGCTGGGGGAGTACATCGAGGGCCTTGCAGGCGTTGACGGCCATCGCGAGGCTGTTCGTGTTGTGCGCGATGTCGCGAGGGCCGTACACCATGCGCATCAACGCGGGGTACTCCACAGGGACCTTAAGCCGTCGAACATTCGTATGCTTCCCGATGGTATACCCATCGTCATCGACTTCGGTTTGGCCAAGGGGATCGGCGATGAACGTGATGCGCAGGGCACTCTCACCGGGCTCGAGCCGCATTTCGTCGGATCCCTGGCGTGGGCAAGCCCTGAGCAGGCGCGGGGCGACACTGAAGAGATCGATGTCCGCAGCGATGTCTATGCGCTCGGGTTGCTGCTCTATCACTCGATCTCAGGAGCTTTCCCTTACGACATCAGCGGTTCGATCGTTGAGGTGCTCCGCCGCATCGAACTCGCCGAGCCCGCGTCCTTACGGCAACGTGTGCCCTCATTGAACGCCAAGATCGATCGGGTGACGATCCGGTGTCTCGAGAAGAGCAAGTCCCAACGGTACGCATCCACAGGCGAACTCGCGGACGATCTAGATCGAGTCCTGAGAGGTGAGCCAGTTATGGGCGGGGGAGCGTCCGCATGGAGAGCTGCAAGGCGTCGGGTCGTGCGATACCGGCTCGCTTTGATCGCGTCCGCGGTCATGCTTACAGGCACGACTGTCTTTGCGGTCGCGTCATCGGTTTTGCTCTCTCGAGCGAGCACTGCCGAGCAGCACGCGTCCGTGCAGGCTGACCGCGCTGAGTCAGAGGCCCGTCGCGCAGACGCCGTCAATGACTTCCTTACCGGTATGTTGTCGTCGGCGGCGCCGGAGAACCTTGGTCGTGAAGTGACAGTCAGGCAGATGATCCAACGTGCCGAGGTGCAGCTGCAATCAGCGGACCATCACTCCCATCGCGTTCGCGAAGAATTGCACCGGGTGATCGCCGCGACCTATCAATCACTCGGCGTATTTGATCGTGCCTACGAGCACGTGCGTGCCGCCATTGACGCGGCAGGATCCACACCCGACCCGGAGACGTCCCTCCGCTTGCAGAACATGAAGGTCGGCCTGCTCATCGATCTGAATCGGTACGACGAGGCCGAGAATCTCGGTGCCGAAGCACTCGCGATGGCTCGGAATCTACTGGGAGAGGAGCATGCGATCACGCTGAACGCCTTGGGCAATACAGCGTTGATCGCCTCAGATCGAGGGCAGTTCGATGAAGCAATAGCCATTCACGAAGAGTTGTATCGGATACGCAAGAGGTTGCTCGGCCCCGAGCATGAGATCACGATGACTTCTCTGCACAACATTGCCGTGGAGCAGAATATCGCTGGCCGACCGGAGAAGGCACTCGCGTTATACCGAGAAGCGGTCCGTATCAACGCCGACACGCACGGTATCGATCACCCCGCAACAATTCAGAGCCGAAACGGCCTCGCGGTTGCGATGCATAACACCGGCGATCGGGAAGGTGCTGAAGCTGAGTACCAAACGCTCCTCCCGGATTCACAGAAAGTCCTCGGAGAAGATCACCCAGATACGAACACGGTCAGAAGCAACTACGCGTTCCTGTTGCGCGATCTCGGCCGGCTTGGCGAGGCCCTCGTTCTGCTCGAGAGCGCGTATGAGTCATCGTTGCGCACGCTCGGCCGGGCGCACGGTGTGACGGTAAACCTCAGAACCGGTGTTGCCGTCTCTCGCTACCACATGGGTGATATAGATGGGGCAATAGAACTGCTCGAGGTCTCTTACGAGATCAGTGCAGAGGCGTTTGGGCTACAGAACGCCCAGACCATGGCGGCCGGAATCAGCTTAGCAACCGCATTGCGAGCGGCCGGGCGTGTTCAAGCGGCCCTACCGATCGCAGTTGAGATGACTTCTGCAGCCCGAGCGTTCTACGGCGATTCGAGCCGCGACACGCTGAGTGTGACCCGTCTACAGGCTGGACTGCTCGAAGAGCTTGGCCGATACGAAGAGTCGATCGTGCTTCGGCGTGAGGTGGTTCGGATCGCTCGCTCGCTCGCTGATGAGAGCTTGCTCGACGTAGTACAGAGGGATCTCGCGAAGGCGGAGGCAGCAAGCGGAAGCAGTGGGGGGGCGCCTAAGGTCGATTCGAGAGATTAGTAGAGACACTACAGGACCAAGAAAGCAAACGCTACCGAAAGCCGCATGGTGTCCGTTGATTCCGATCGACTGAAAACACCGCTCCTGGGCGGCGTGAGCGACGGTTCGGCGTACCGGAGATCAGCATGCGCTGCGTCTGGATACAATGTGACATCCATGAGATCTGGTCGAAATCGAATAAATTCCGAGCAAATTGTGGGCCAAGCATCGCCCTTTGATGCAGCGAGTGATCTGGAACTCGCTTATCGCCGCTTTCGTGCGTCTTTGGCAGATCTACTCCGTAGTCGCGGTGTTCAGATCACCTCTGGAACATCCATCGTTCGAGAGCTGGGAGTCAACAGGCAGATCGCTTGGCAACTCGCGACGATCGTCTCCGAACCCAGTTGCTCTGTCGGGCTCGAGTCGCTTCCTGGCACGAGAGCGCTAAAAGTGCTGGTTGATTGCTGTCGTAAGCTCAAAGGAGCAGAGCAGGCTTCAGAAACCCTGAACGACTCTATCCAATCTCTGGAAGAATCGATTGTCCGCCACGCAGGCGGCCGGCAATCGATCGGAATGCTCACTGCCGCGTTCGGCCCGGAGGGGCTTCAGAAGCGAAGCGAGCCACTGCGACGCGATGCATATCGCGCCCAGTGCGCCCTGTTGGGCTTGCAAGCAAAGGTGCAGGTTCAGGGTGAAATCCTCGTCCCGGCGGATGAACAGGAACAGAGCGGTGTGCTTCTCAAAGCAAACTATCGTTGCTTCCATGACCTGATTCGTCTTCGTGCGGATCGGCCGTGTCGCTTGCTTTATGTTCAGGCCCCCTGGAGCTTTGCTGGTGAGAGTGTGGTATCCGCAGAAGAGATGCCCGAGTACGTTCGCCGTAGCATGGCTTTTGAGCCAGCCCAATCGACCGTCGCGGCGGGTGAACTCAATACTGTCTTTCAAGGTACCGTCGCGTGGATCACGCTCGCGTCTGGACCGGTAGGCGATTCCGTTCCGGTGTCAGTTGCTTTTACCGGCGCCTCTGCTCAGACGAAGGGCTTCCCGCCACGCTATGGATCAAGCCAAGACAACATCTGCACTTCAGCGGCCTATTGCTATGTCCCAACAGAAACGATGTACATTGACCGCTTGATGCATAAATCGCTTGAGGAACACGCAGAGCTGCTCCAAGCAACGAGTGGCATGTGCTTTGATGCCTCAACACACTTGCCGTTGGCGAGCGATACTCTGCATCCTGAGGATTCATCATTTTTGTTTCATCTGGAAGAGTCTTCGTGGTTGACGCCATCAGATCTGAAACTGGATCCTGCGATTCCATCGCTCGGTGAGGTAGCCGAAAGAGCCGCCGCACGGGTTGGCACTTCAGTCGACGAACTCGTCGGCGTGCGGTATGTGGTTTCCTATGTCATGAATCCAACGCTCTTTGTTACCAAACGCCTCCTTCCGATCGAACCTGAGACGCGGTGACTGTCAAAGGTTTCTGATTTGGCACATAGAAGAATCCAAATGCGACCCAACTGGCACTGGCTGCAGCTGGAGTAACCGCAAGTAATTCTCACATTGAGCGAGCAGATCATTGATAGCAGAGTGCCCATGGTTGCAACCGCCACGTTTCCTCGGCTCTGGCTCTATCTTGGCGTGGACTAAATTGGGATTATTCTCACCTTCCTTTTGTCACAATGAAATCTTTGTGATAATGTCTACTGTTCGTGTTCAGTAAAAACCCTCTCTAGTAGGCCCGAAACGTGTCATTCGCGGTTCGTGGCATCTGCGGAAGCGTCATCTCCTGAATCAAAGGAGAAATAAGTAGCTTCCAGAAATCACTGGGTCGGATTTGTTTTTGCAGCGATGCGTTCGGAACCAGCACCCTCGGTGTCTTTCCATCGCTTTGCCCTGCTGACATACATAAGGAATAGAACATGAGATCATCTGTCCTCTCGACAGCAAGTTGCTTTGCGCTTTGCTCGGCTATTGCAGCAGCTCCGGCGATACACGCCCAGGAGTACGAGCACCGTTTCGAGCCAACAGTCATTACAGGCGTGATCGACCTCGGCAACAACGGAACAGCGGACTTGATCAACCCTTCGACGCAGGTTTCCAAACTCGGCGGCGACAAACGCTATGTCGTGCTCGAGTATGACATCAGCAGCCTCACCGCAGCTGATGTTGAGCACGCGGTCATCGGCGGACTGCTCGAATTGACCGGTCCAGCATCCACCGTTCCTGGTGACTATGAGTTCACGCTCTACAGCGCCAACGGTCTCACCGACCTCACTGATGTTGCCGGCTCGGTCGGCTCTTTGAGTACCCTTACCTACGATCGCTTGAGCCGCGTTCGCTTCGGCTTCGACGTCACCACCATTCTCAAGGATCGCCTTAACGCCGGCGATAACTACATCGGGATCCGCATCGAAGGAACCAGCTCGAGCTATCCGAACGCCGTGGTCCCGAAAACGATCGCTGGCAATCTCACCCCCGGCATCGACCTATACGTCCACGAGACCGGCACCGCCAATGATCGTCCCGACCCCATCGCCCCCGGTGGACCGGTGACCGTCGTCAACAACGGGGGCATCCTCGAGATCAACGGAACCTCCGGCAACGACATCATCTTCATCCAGAGGGCCGGCAGCACCAGCATCCGCATCTCTGTTGGTGGCAATGTTTATACCTTCTTGCGCGCCGATATCGACCTCATCCGCGCCGATCTCTACGGCGGCAACGACTTCTTCAACGATTCCTCCAAAAGCTTTATCCCCGCCGAAGTCCACGCCGGCGGCGGCAATGACACCGTCTTTGCCGGATGGGGCAACGACATCATCTACGGCGGCAACGGCAACGACCAACTCCGCGGCAGCACAGGACACGATCGGCTCTACGGCGGCGACGGCGTCGATACCCTCCTCGGCCAGGACGGCGACGACTCGCTCTTCGGCGGCTTCATGACCGACACACTCACAGGCGGCGCCGGCACCGACCGCTTCCTCGTTCGCGTCGAGTCCGCCGATGACGTCACCGACGTCTTGTCGACCCAGGACACCGAGGTCCACTTGCAAGCCGCTGATGACGGAGCCGTGTTCTCTCGGGTCTACGATTTTGGCTTCTGGGAAGACTTCGCGGTCGAGCGGGTCGACGTAGGCTTCGATGCTATTTCGCGATCAACCGAGAACCAAGCTTTCCTGACGCCGCCGGTCATCGATAGCAACGGCAAGCTCCTATATGTTCCACTCATCGCGTTGAAGCGAGGACCGGTTCTCAGCGGACCGGCTGACCCGTCGGCGAATGCCGGCATCGGTTCCTTTTCGTGTAAAGTCGATCTCTACGGCACACTCAATTCTTACACGAGCACGGACTTCCAGTTCGCGATGTACGCCACCATCCATGAAGTTGGGCACACCCACGAGGACACGAACCAGCTTGGCTGGCACCTTGAGCGGGGCTGGGTCTCGAACCCCACCAGCACCACCGGTCTGACCCAGTATCCCAGCGGCTCAACAAACTACTGGCACGATGCATCGGCGGTCCTCGGCTTTGTCTCGGATTATGCGGATTCTGCCGGCAACGAAGACTTCGCTGAGAGCTTCTACGCCTATGTACTCGACGAGACCAACTATCCCAGCGGGATCAACTTCTGGCCCGCCGGCGGAACCTCGCTCAGCCAGCTCTCCGACCTGCAAACATACATGGGTGAATTCAGTGACTACTACAAGGGGGTGCCCTACGAGCTGACGATCTGGTACCAGAACTTCCTCGGCATCACCAACGGCACCACCGCAAAGAACGGAGTCCCCACCCCGGGCGGGAATTGGTCGATCGATGACTCGCTGATCGTGATCCCGAGCCCAACCTACGGCGTGCAGAACTACGAGTTCGAGTTCAGTGAGACAGCTAACACCGCCAGCCAGATCAGCTACGGCATCTGGAAGACCGAAGACATCAACGTCTCGGAGTACACCGATGTCGAGTTGACGCTCGACGCCAAGAGCGTCGGTTCGCTGGAAGCATCTGGCCCGTGGATAGACTGGTTCGTGATGCAACTTAACGTCGACGGTGTGCCGCTCAGCTACTTCACCCAGAACGGCAACTTTATGGCCAACAACGTCTACGAGCAGATCTCGATGACCGTGCCTCCCGGGGCTGAAACGATCAGTCTTGAGATTTGGTGGCAAACCAACTCCGGCGAGAAGTACGTTGTCGACAACATCGAGGTGCGTGGCACGCTCTTCCCAGCGCCGATCGCGCAGTAATCCCTGACCCGCGTGGTAGATCCGAACAACCTCTGGCGTCGCCTCCGGGCAACGTCTCTTTCATCGAGATTCAACACAAGGAATAGAAAATGAGATTACCTGTCTCCACGACAGCGAGCTGTCTTGCGGCTTGCTCCGCCATCGCTTTCGCCCCGTTTCTGCAAGCGCAGATCTTCGAAGAACGCCTGGAACCGGTCGTTGCCACGGGCGTGCGCGACATCGGCGGCAACGGGACACCCGATCAGATTCAATCCGCTGTCCGTGTCTTTGACTTCCCCAACGGGACCAGAGACTACGCGGTCGTCGAATACGACATCCGCTCATTGAACGCCAACGACATCGAACTCGCGTTGCTCGGCGGGTTCATCGAACCCCTCCAGGGCGGACCGCTACCGTCCGACTACAGCTTCACGGTCTACTCCGCGAACGGCATCACAGACCTTGCCGATGTCGCCGGCAATGTCGCCCAGCTCAGCACCGTGACCATCGATCAACTCGGCTACTCGCGAACCGGCTTCGACATCACCACCATCCTCAAGGACCGCATCAACGCCGGAGATGACTATCTCGGGATCAGGATGGAGGGCGTGGGGAGCAACTTCTCCACCGCGCTCCTCGTCACACCGACTGCAACCTCCTTTGACCCACCCGCCACGATCTACATCCACGAGACCGGCACCGCCAACGACCGACCCGACCCGGTCGCCCCCGGCGGACCGATGACCGTCGTCAACAACGCCGGCACCGTTGAGATCACCGGAACATCCAACAACGATATCGTCTTCATCCAGAGGATCGGCACCACCCTCCGCGTCTCTGCCGGCGGCATCTACACCTTCCCGCTCTCCGCCGTCGACCGCATCAAAGCCGACCTCTACGACGGCAACGACTTCTTCAACGATGTCTCTAAAAGCTTTGTTCCCGCCGAGGTCTACGCCGGAGGCGGCAACGATATCGTCTTCGCCGGATGGGGCGATGACATCATCTATGGAGGGAACGGCAACGACCAGCTCCGCGGCAGCAGCGGAGACGACCGCCTCTACGGCGGCGACGGCGTCGACACCCTCCTTGGAGAGAGCGGCGACGACTCACTCTTCGGCGGCTTCATGGCCGACACACTCACCGGCGGC
>JBCDAP010000021.1:0-9430 GCA_039185335.1 Planctomycetota bacterium
CTTCTTGACACCTTGCCCCTGGCACGACTCACACCGCCCGCCCTTCACGTTGAACGAGAACCGTCCGGGTTTGTACCCACGGATCTGCGATTCCTTGGTCTTCGTGAACACCGACCGGATCTCGTCGAACGCGTTGGTGTACGTCGCCGGGTTCGATCGTGGCGTTCGTCCGATCGGCGACTGATCGACCTCGATCACACGATCGATCTGATGCAGCCCGTTCACCCGGCTGTGTTTGCCAGGACGGGAACGAGAGCCCGTGACCTGCAGCTTCGCTGCCTTAAGCAGGATCTCGTTGACCAGCGTCGACTTCCCCGATCCCGAAACCCCCGTCACGCACACAATCCCGCCCAACGGGAACACGGCATCAACACTCTTGAGATTGTTCTCCGCCGCTCCTTTGACCGTGATCGCCTTCTTCGCTGAGAGTTTTCTCCGCTTTTCGGGGACATCGATCGAACGCTCACCCGAGAGGTATTGTCCCGTCAGCGTGCCCGATTGTTCGACCTCTTCGACCGTTCCCGCCGCGACCACTTGTCCGCCGTGCACTCCAGGCCCGGGGCCGACGTCGACCAGATAATCCGCCGACCGGATCATCTCCTCGTCGTGCTCGACGACGATCACTGTATTTCCGATGTCGGCGAGATGGCGCAGCGTCCCGATCAGCCGGCCGTTGTCACGCTGATGCAGACCGATTGTTGGTTCATCCAGCACATAACAAGCACCAACGAGCCCGGAGCCGACCTGCGTTGCCAGACGGATCCGCTGCGCTTCGCCGCCTGAGAGCGTGGCGGTTCGTCGATCGAGCGAGAGATACTCGAGTCCAACCGAGGCCAAGAATCCCAGGCGAGCGGTGACTTCTCGAACAATCGGCTCTGCGATCGTCGACTGTTCCTCGGTGAGCACGAGGCCACGCATGACGCGGATTGCGTCGGTGATCGTCAAGTGGGTGAAGTCGGCGATGTTGACCCGCTTCGGGTCACCGGTGAGTGCGTGCGCCTTGCGTCGTGAGACGACCTCTTCGGGCAATGGCTCTTCTGTGCGCACGAACACTGACAACGACTCGATCCGCAAGCGATCACCGAAGCACATTGGGCATTGATGTTCGCCCATGAACTGGTGCAGGTGATCCTTGGCCCATTGCGACTCGGTGCGCTCGAACCAATCGTGAAGGGTTGGGAGCACGCCGGCCCACCCTCCTCGTTCACGCGGTGAGTCTGTTTCACCATCCCCGTGTAAGAGGATGTCGTAGAGATCGTCCGACATCTCGGCAAGCGGGGTTTCGTACCCCCAGTCGTACATCCGGCAGAACCGGCGGAGCAGCTTCGGGTAGTACATCCCGCCCGGCCCGTTCTTCTTCCATGGAGCGATCCCGCCGTTGCGAAGTGACTTTTCCCAGTCCGGCACGACTAGGTCCTCGTCGAACTCCAAGATCGAGCCTAGACCCGAGCACTGCGGGCACGCACCGAAAGGCGAGTTAAACGAGAAGATCCTGGGTTCGAGCTCTGCGAGTGCCGCCTCGGGATGCTCGGAACACGCGAAGTGCTCCGAATAGGTGTGATCGACCCAATCGTCATCTTCTTGCACGCTGATAACGACGACCCCCGAGCCTCGCTTCAGTGCGACTTCTACTGACTCAACCAGGCGCTGTCGTGCTTCTGCTTTCACAACCACGCGATCCACGACCGCCTCGATCGTGTGCTTTTCGTAGCGACCGAGCTTGAGCGGATTCTCGCCGCCTCCCTTGAGCGCATCGCGCAGATCAACAACCTCGCCGTTCACTCGCGCACGCACAAAGCCCTCACCGACCAAGCCCTCGAAAACGTCGGCGTGATATCCCTTCTTGGCCGAGATAATCGGGGCGAGCACCATCAGCTTGGTGCCTTCTGGCATCGCCGCGATCGTTTTGGCGATCTGCGAGGGGTTCGAGGCGCTGATCGGCTTGCCGCACCGCTCTATGACCGTGCCCTTCTTCTTGTCATACTTGGTCGGGTGCCAGCACGTCGGTTCGCCCACGCGCGCGAATAGCAGCCGCAGGTAGTCGTAGATCTCGGTGCTGGTGGCGACCGTGGAGCGCGGGTTGTGACCGCTCGAACGCTGCTCGATTGCAATCGTGGGGGGAAGCCCTTCGATGTCATCAACGTCGGGCTTCTTGAGTTGGTCCAGAAATTGTCGTGCGTACGCGGAGAGCGACTCCATGTACTTTCGTTGCCCCTCGGCAAAGATCGTGTCGAACGCGAGCGAACTCTTGCCCGAACCCGAGAGACCCGTCACGACGGTCAGCGTGTCGTGAGGGATGTCAACTTGGACCGACTTGAGATTGTGTTCGCGGGCACCGCGTACGGAGATGGCCTGCTTGCGGGCAATCTTTGGCCCAAAGCTCAAGGCGCTGGTGTTCATGGGCTTTGTCTCCGCCTCAGCCGCAATCTGTGACACGCGGTTGCTCCTCTCATCCGTGAGCAGTGGTGGTCCAAGATCCATCTCCCACAAGAGAGTATGGTAGGACCATGTTCGCCCTCTGTGTGGGCCAAGATTCGTCTGTCTCAAAAAACGAGAACGCCCCGCCTGTACAAGGCAGGGCGTGAAGACCTTTCCCGCTTGGGTCAGCGATCGCTTGCCTGATGATTAGGCCAAGCGGCGACGCCTTGTGGTCGCGATACCCGCGAAGGCGAGCAGGCCGGCTGTGGGGGCTGCCGGGATGACGTTCGCGGTTCCCTGGAAGAGGCGGACCTCAATACCAGTCCGCTCGTCCTTCTGGCCCTTCGAGTTCGAACCTGCGTAGTTGAAGACGAATGTGCCGTCAAAGGTGAGGGTCTCGCCCGAGTCAAGCACGTTGGTCAGGTAGAGCAAGTTGGCGTTGTTCATGTAACGCCGGGTCGAACCGGGACTGGCGGTGAAATCATTGGCGTAGTCGTAGTTCACGGTGCCTGCGTCGCCTGCGAAGTCGAAAGAGTCGATGGTGGCGAAGACCGAGCCACCGCCGGGCGCCGAGCCGTCCACACGAATCGCGAGGAAATCGAGGCCGGTGTCGGGCGTAGCGATCCAATCCAGGGATTCAACGACGTTGCCGTTGTCAGAGACGGTGAGATTCATCGCGCCTGTGCCGGCGGTGTAGGAGACGGTGTAGTCGTAGGTCACGCCCGAGGTATAAGGCGTGGGACGCATAATGGCACCACGCTTGTTTGCTGATCCGCCGATGTTCTGCGAATCGACGATGATCGCGTTTTTCCATGTCTGCGAATTGTCGTTGTCGAGGCGAATGCGGTTCGAGACAAAGGAATCGACGGAGCCATCGATGAGTCCTGGGTCGACGGTGGATAGCGCAGCCTGGCTCGTACCTGCGATAAAGCCAAGGGTCATCCATGTCATCAAAGCACATGCAAGTTGTCGCATTGGGAGCTTCCTCCAGACGCACGCATCGCGCGTCGTGATGAGTTGGCAAATTTCTTTGGCCAACGAAAGAACAAAACCAGGGATGGAGGTGACGTGTTTCCAATCCCAGAGGCTGCAGCAGCGGCCTCTTCCAATTGAATCTTTGGTCCTCTCTTGAGAAGGTCAAGCCGAGAGGAGAGTTCCCAAGAGAGATCCATCGTTTCGGGGGCAGGAAGGTCGGGTGAGAGAAAACAGGGCGTCCGATATGGCTGAGGCTAGGGATTACCCTGGCGCCGCCAAGGCGATCCTGATGATGGGGCATCCTGCTTTTGTATTGAGATCCAGCACGGTTTTAAGAAAAATACCAATGATGGGATCGAACAAACTGCAACCGAAGCGATGTCACCACCGTATGACTTCTACTGTTCGTCGTTTTTGCCGACTGTTCGCAGGCGGCCATCTCGTTTCATAGAAGAATCACCTGTTTTTTTGGAATCCAAGTGAACAACTGTTGACTCGAATGCGTTCTCCTTTAGAATCTTTCTAGGTCTCTCCGCATCTCATCTCTCGGACCTTGCAGCGAATTGCCTGGTATTTCACGAGGCAAACTCACAACCGAATATCTGTGACGCCGATCGGACGGGTTGTTTTTGAGGATAACTCCCAAACCGTGAGGCGGGTTATCACACCGATCAAATTCCTCTTGTTCGTCTCCGAACAATATGTTTCGTACGACATTGCAAACCACGTTTTAGATAGAAAGCAGCCCATGGTTACCGGCCGATTCACTTCCAACTCTCCCCTTCAGCGCAAGAGCAGGCGCGAGGGCTCTACGTTTGCCGCAGATGCTTCATCGAACCGGCGCGCTCGTCGCTCGCTCTCGGCCGAAGAGCAGTCGATCCTTCGTGATCTCCTTGAGAACGAGATGGACTACATCGACTCGGAGGAGTTCCGCAAGCCTGACGCTGAGGTCACGATTTATGCCGAGGCTCCGGAGATCCGCAAGCCCGATGCGTCGTGGTACCACCCTGTCATGGATGACCTTGGTTCTTCGCGTGTGCGCACTCCCAAGTCTTCTGAGCAGGTGATCCTCACGGCTGCCGAGGAGCGTGTGATCTTCTTGCAATTCAACTACTCGCGTCACCGCATCTCCGAGATCCAGAAGGTGGTGTGGGAGCGCCCCGATCGCAAGCCCACTCAGGAGCAGGCTGAGGAGATGCTTTCGTGGTATCGCCTTTCGCGTCAGCTCCGTGAGCAGATCGCTGAGACGAACCTTGCGCTGGTCCTTGCGATGGCGAAGCGGACGCGCATGTCCGAGGTGGACTTTGCGGACCTCGTTTCCGAGGGCAACATGGCGTTGCTCCGTGCGATCGACAAGTTCGACTGCGGCCGTGGCTTCAAGTTCTCGACCTACGCTTGCCGGGCGATCCTCAAGGCATTCTCGCGCCAGGGCATGAAGCTTTCGAAGTATCGCCAGCGATTCCCCACCGACTTCGATCCCGCGCTCGAGAAGTCCAACTATCTCGAGACCAAGCGTGAAGAGGCTGTTTCCGATACCGCTTCCGAGGTGAAGCGAATCGTTCTGGAGAACCATTGCGAGCTTTCGGACATCGAGCGGACGGTCATCGAGCATCGCTTCCGCCTCACCGAGGAATCTGTCGAAGGCAAGCCCATGACCCTCGAGCAGGTCGGGCAGATCATCGGCGTCACCAAGGAGCGTGTTCGTCAGATCCAGAACAAAGCGCTCGAGAAGATCCGCACGGAACTCGAGAGCGGCTATCTCGGGGACGGCAAGAAGGAAGAAGAAGAGCTCGCTGTCTTCAACTGATCCTTCAGCCGGATCATGATCGAATCTTTCCGCCGGGACATTTTGTGTGTCCCGGTTTTCATTTTTGGTTATTTACAACCTCGACCTGATTGGCAGTAACTCGGATACTGAATGCCCCAGCGAGTTGAAATGTTCTTGGCTGGGTTGAACGATCGTTGATGGCTCGGACAATGGTTTCGATGTGTTTCCAGCCTCGTTCGTCAAGGCCTATGTTGCCTGTGGCGTTACGGATTGCCGTGCCGATCACAGCGGGGTTCTCTGCGCGGAGTTGGTCTCTTGTCCAGTTGGTTTGCCCTTCGCCGAGGTGTTCACGAGCGATCTGGTTCACCAGTTGGTCGAGATTTGCCATCATGAGAGCGGTGCGTCCGAGACGCTCGACGACACCGGGGGCGAGCTGTTCGAGTTCCTGCATTACCCCGAGCCTGAGTGCGGAGCGGAGGCGGTTTGTGGAGGCATTGGTAGGGTCTTCACGCCAGTCCCATCCGATTGATTGGCATACTTCTTGGAGCTGTTGTCGTGTGACCTCGAGTGCGGGGCGGATGAGGCGACAGCCGTTGTCGAGTGTCCTGGACGCACGCATCCCACCGAGCCCTCGGGCACCGGCGCCGCGGATCAGCCGCATCATGACCGTCTCTGCTTGATCGTCCGCGTGGTGTCCGGTCGCGATTGCTTGGCAGGCGTTGCGATCAGCGAGTCGCATCAGTGCTTGGTATCGAACTGTGCGTGCATCCTCTTCGCCGCGTGTTCCGCCGACGGTGACGGACTCGGCGGCGAATCGTGTTCCGAGCAGCCTTGCAAGCTCGCGTACGTTTGCCTCGTCCGCTTCGGTCTCATCAGCGTTGCGCAGGTCGTGTTGGATGTGCGCAATAACGAGGCGGTCGCCTCCTGGTTCTCCGAGTGCCGATGCCAGTGCGATGGCGACCCCGCATGAATCGCTTCCACCCGAACAGGCAACGAGCGTGCGCTCGTTGGGCCCAACCAACTGCCGCCATTGTTCGATCAGCACGCGAGCACCGCCCAAACGTTTGGCGGCGGCGATCTCCTTTGGTCGTGACTCGGTCTCGCTTGTGGACATGATCAGCTCGATTCTCCGATCATCGTAGTCATGGTTCTTTCGGTCGCTCGCATGATGTCGTTTGTGTTCGCTCAGACGGGTGAGACGCCGCTCCCGCCCCCTCCGGAGGGAACGGGTGGGGTGTTCTCCGAGCTTGGGCCGATCCTCCTGACCGCGGGATCTCTTGCGATTCTGCTTCCGTTGCTTCTCCGTATTCGTCGCCACCTTGCGGCTGCGGCGAACCGGCCTTCGCCTCAAGAGCGCGTCAAACAGGCCATGCGTGCTCCTGAGCTTGCTGTTGCTGACCAGACCCTTGTCGATCTGGAAGCGCTCGCACGCGAGTCCGCGGCGATGATAGACAATCGTCGGCGGATGCTCGAGCAGTTGATCCACGAGGCCGATGCCCGTATCTCCGAACTGCGTGCGTTGCAGGGCGAGTCTTTGACGTCGAGATCGTCAGAATCGCAGAAGTTCCCGATTCGCATTCGTCACACCGATCCAACATCTGTTCCTGCCAAGGCGGCCATGAGTGCTCCTGCCGAACCGCTGCCGATGCTCCCGGCGCAGGTGCTCGAGCTTGCACGCCAGGGGTTGACCAATCTCGAGATCGCACGGGAAGTCAACCAGCCACCTGGACAGGTCGAACTCATTCGTTCGCTCTACGAGTCCGAGCAGCCGATGCCGTGAATTGAGCGAAATCTTTGCTGCGGTTTGTTCGCTTGCGTTTCGGTTGATTTGGTGGGTCACAAAAAAACTGGCGGACGAACCACCAGTGTGGCATCAGCAAGATTGTGTCATGGTTTTGAAGCTAGCTGGCATTGGCGCAGCAAGCCTTGGTGCAGCCTGATGCACACTTCTTTGCGCAACAGTCTTTGGTGCATCCGGAAGAGCATGACTTGGCTTCGCTCGTACCACCGCAAGATCCGCAGCATGCATTGTCCTTGCTGGCGCAGTTGCCGCAGCATGCGGCTTTGGCGCAGGCATGGTCGTGGTTGGCGGTGGTGGCGCAGCCGGGCATGGTCAGGAATCCGAGAGCAAGCATCGCTGCAGCGGGCAAGGCTTTGATGAACATCTGCATGAGTTTGATCCTTTTGCTCGATCGAATGGCGTGTGCATGATGCCCGCGATGAATGTGATATCGCAGACAATACTCTTCTTCATGATCGATTGTTACGCAAAAAGCTGTTTATGAAGAAGCGATTATGCGCTTTGCGCATGTATCAACGCGTTCATTGAGAGTCGATTCTCGTTTCTCAATTTGGAGTTGTTTTTTGCGCGAGATCAATCGTTCGAAACGTTCATGCCCGGCAGCACACCTGCGACGGAGGCATCGGTTTCAATCAGGCTCGCGACGGGCATTGCGCAGTAGTCGAGGCTGAAAGAGCCTGCGGGGCGGTGGTTGCCCGAGATGCCGAGGCCGCCGAAGGGCAGCTTGCCCGATGCGCCGGCTGTTCCGGTGTTCACGTTGACACACCCGGCTCTGCTTTCGGTGAGGAAGCGTTCTTGCAACTCGGTGTCTTGTGTGAAAATCGCGGAGGCCAAGCCGTATCGCGTCGCGTTGGCTTGCTCGATAGCTTCATCGAGTGAATCAACAACGGTGGCGCGCAGTAACGGGCCGAATGTCTCGATATCGGCGCCGCACCCATCTTCGCCTTGCGAGAATCTCTCGACGCGCATCACACCCGGCGTAACGTAATGTCCAGCGCGATCGAGGCGTTGCGATTCGACAAGGATTTCAGCGCCTGAGGCGGCGTACTTTGCCTGTGTTTCGATCACCGCTTGCGCCGAATCTTCTGTGACGAGCGGGCCCATGAATACTGCCTCGCCGGCCTCGCCCTCTGGATCTCCCACGCGTAATCCCCGGGCAATCTTGGCGACTCGTTCGAGCATCTCATCTGCGACGTCTCGTTGCACGATTAGCCTTCTCGTGCACGTGCAGCGTTGCCCTGTGGTGACGAAGGCGGATCTTGCGACTTCGATAGCCGCGGCTTTGAGATCTGCGTCGTTCATGACCACGCTCGGCGAGTTCCCACCCATCTCGAGCGCGATGATTTTTCCTGGCGAGTTGAGGTTGGCTTCGAGGATGGCTCGACCCGCGGCCCATGAGCCTGTGAAGAGCACGCCTTCGATTCCATTGTTGGTGACCAATGCCTTGGCGACGTCGACGCCGCCGTGGACGAGTGAGACGATCGCGGGGTTGTGTCCGCACTGTTCGAGGGCTTGGCGAAATAGGTTCGCGAGTCGCTGCCCGACCGCGGGGGCCTTGTCGGAAGGTTTGAGCACGACGGTATTGCCCATGAGCAATGCGGGCACCATGTGCCCGTTGGGCAGGTGGGCGGGGAAGTTAAAAGGTCCGAGCACGGCCATCACGCCGTGTGCACGGAACCGCGCCACTCCCCGGCGTGTTTCGGTGACGCCGACCTCGAAGCTTTGCACGCGTTCTCGTCCTGCACCGACGCCGTGCGAGAGGGTGATGTCGACCTTAGCGCCGAGTGCTTTCGCTTCGCCCAGAGAGTCCCACGCTGCCTTGCCCACCTCACGCATGATGAGCTTGCCCATCTCTTCCGCGTCGGCGTTCGCCAGTTCTTGATACACCCGGAGCACGCGTTCGCGCTCTTCGATTCCCGCACGGTTCCACGCGTGTTGCGCTTGTCGGGCCGCGTCGATAGCACTCTGGACGTCTTCGACCGATGGGTTGCCCGACCAAACGATCTCGTCTGGCTTTGCCGGATTCGTCGACACAATCGCGCCGGCATCCCGAGGATCGCTACCGATTGCACGGCGGTCTTTGCCAACGTAGTTCACAGCCTCGATTTGCATAACTTGTTCCTTCAGAGCTTCACCATGGTCACGCCGACCGAATCTCCCTCGGTGACGCTTATTGCCTTCGCTGCGTCTTTAGGAAGGGCAACCTCTTTGCCATCGCCCGACATCGCGTAGGTGGTGTGCAGTGCGCGGTATTCGCCGTCGCCGGTGAGCAGGGAGACGAAGCCGGATCGTTTGGCTTTGCTCTTGGCGATTGTGCCGCTAAATTTCACGAGCTTTGCTGAACGCACCATCTCAACATCGTCGGTCTTGGCATCGAGGTGGGGTCCGCCATCGAAAGGGTCGACTTTGCCGTTCAGGCGGAAGCCCATCGACTCAAGAAGTTTGACGGCCGGGACGGTGTCTTTGCC
>JBCDAP010000022.1:0-9399 GCA_039185335.1 Planctomycetota bacterium
GAGCGGGGGCCGGGGGTGATCGTGGCGCGGGTGCAGGCGTTGATGCAGGCTGTGCCGGGAGAGAAGAGGCTCGGAGAGCTGGCGCGCGCCATTTGTGTGGTTGATGATCACCCGCCCGAACGACTGATCGAATGGCTTGGAGGCGCGGGGTACAACCGGATCGATACGATCGAGGAGCCGGGTGACTTTGCGGTACGAGGCGGGATCATCGATATCTTCCCGGCAGGTGCTCGCGACGACGAAAGCGCAACGCCGGTCCGCCTTGATTTTTTTGGAGATGAGGTTGAGACGATCCGAGAAATCGATCTGAACACGATGGGGTCGGATCGGCGTGTCGATCGGGTGGATCTGATCGGCGCGGACCCGCGGGCGATCGCGAGCGATGAAGGAACAGCCAACGTGCTGGAACTGCTCGGGACCGGTACGTGGATCAGCGTGCTGCACGAACCGATCGAGGTGACAGAACAGGCTCGCGGATACTACGAGCGTGTCACCGATGCGAGAGGCATCTTCGGACCGCCTGCGGTGTTCAAGTTGCTGCAAGAAGAATCGCGGACACACCTTGAGGTGTCTCAGTTTGTGACTGAGGAGGCGGGGATTGAGTTGCCGGTCCGGCCGCTCGAAGAATTCGCACGGAGCGCGGATGAAGCGGTGGTGGAACTCGCCTCTCTGTCTCACGAGCGGAAAGTCGTGCTGTACGCGAACAACGATGGTGAGCGGAAGAGGCTCGGTGAACTCGTTGCAGAGTTCGCGCCGCAGGCCGAGATCGAGATTGTGTCGTGCTATCTGCACCGTGGGTTCTTGTTTAGTGACGACCTGGCGTTGGTGCCCGCGCACGAGCTGCTGCATCGCTATCAGACGAGACGAAGGATCAGAAAGCTCAAGGCAGGAAAGGGAACAGAAGCGTTCCTCGAGCTCGAGGTCGGCGACTTCGTGGTCCATCAGGATCATGGGATCGCCAAGTTCGTTGGGCTGCGAACGATGTCGCCCAAACAGTCGCGTGGCGGGGATGCAGCGAAAGAAGCAGATCGCGTGCTTCGAGAGCATGCGAAGGATCCCAAAAAGAAGCGAGCCAAGGCAAGTGACACGCATGCCATGGCGGAGGAATACCTGACGCTCGAGTTCGCGGGACGAGCGAAGCTGCATGTTCCCGTCACACAGATCGATCGGGTGCAGAAGTACATCGGCGGCGGAAAGGCTGGAACGGGTCCAAAGCTCTCGACGATTGGGGGCAAACGCTGGCAGACGGAGAAAGATCGTGTCAGAGAATCGGTGCGCGATCTGGCTGCGGAGATGCTGCGTGTGCAGGCTGCGAGGTCATCCATGCCGGGGGTTCGATATCCCTCGGATACAGCATGGCAGAAGGAATTCGAGGCGGAGTTTCCGTACGAAGAAACCGAGGACCAACTCGCGGCTCTGAGCGAGATTAAAAAGGACATGGGCGGTTCGCAACCGATGGACCGCCTGCTGTGCGGCGATGTTGGGTACGGGAAGACCGAGGTCGCGATCCGGGCGGCGTTCAAGGCGGCGGAGTTCGGGAAGCAGGTGGCGGTGCTTGTGCCGACGACACTGCTGTGCGAGCAACACGAGCGAACCTTCCGTTCACGCTTTGCGGATTATCCGTTTCGCATCGAGTCTCTCAGCAGGTTCAAGACCGCGAAGGAATCGAACGAGATCCTGAAGGGGCTGCGCAAGGGCGAGGTCGACATCGTGATCGGCACGCATCGTCTCCTGAGCAAGGATGTTCGTTTCAACGATCTCGGCCTTGTGATTGTCGATGAGGAGCAGAAGTTTGGGGTGGAAGACAAGCAGAAGCTGCTGGCGTTGCGGGTCACGGTCGATGTGTTGACGCTCAGCGCAACACCGATCCCTCGCACGCTTCACATGTCGATGCTCGGGCTGCGTGACATCTCTTCGCTGAGTACGCCACCGATGGATCGTCGTGCTGTCGTGACCGAGGTGATTCCGTACAACGAGAAACGGATCAAGCAAGCCCTTGAGCGAGAGCTGGCTCGCGAGGGGCAGATCTTCTTTGTTCACAACCGGGTTCATGACATCCAGACGGTGGCCGACGATGTGCGACAGCTTGTGCCCGATGCGCGAGTGGTGGTCGGTCACGGACAGATGGCGGAGCGCGAACTCGAGGAGGTAATGCGGGATTTCACGACAAGGCGAGCGGACATTCTTGTGTCGACGACGATCATCGAATCGGGGATCGATATTCCAACAGCGAACACCATGCTGATCGACTCCGCCGACATGTTCGGGCTTGCCGAGTTGCACCAGCTCCGCGGACGCGTCGGCCGGCACAAGCACCGAGCGTATTGCTACATGCTGCTGCCAAAGAACCGCACCGTGAACGAGGTCGCGGTGAAACGGCTCCGCGCGATCGAGGAGTTCTCGATGCTGGGATCGGGGTTCAAGATCGCGATGCGAGATCTGGAGATCCGTGGAGCCGGGAACCTCCTCGGAGCGGAACAGTCCGGGCACATCGCGGCGGTCGGCTATGACATGTATTGCCAACTCCTCGAACAAGCGGCCAAGGAGCTTCGGGGTGAACGCACAGAGAAGCCCTCGGACACCACGCTCGAAATCGGCGTAATTGGCTCGATCCCCAGCGGGTACATCCCTTCGGACGTCAGGCGTCTTGAGGCGTACCGGCGTATCGCGACGGCAACAAGCCCAAGCGAACTGGAAGAGATCGAACAGAATGTGCACGATGCGTATGGAGAACCCCCAGAGCAGACAACCCGTCTTATTGAGCTCGCACGGGTCCGCGTGGGGGCAGCGAACCGAAGCGTGCGTTCGATCGCTATTGTCGGATTCGACATTGTCATCCGTGGCGAAAACGCATCAGCGATCGAGCAGGTGCTCAACGGAGTACAGGGAACGGTCCGCACGCTCACCAAGCGAAACGATGATGAGCTCTTCACGGTCCACTGGCGTCCTCCCCCGGCGTACATGGAAACAGAGACACTGCTCGGGACGCTGCGTCGGCGGTTTCAGTCATCTTGACAAGACTTAAGCGGTTTCCAACGTGCCCTCGTGCTCGTGAGTGCTGGCTGGACCAGATCCATGAATTCCGCTTGCTCGATTTCGATGACGCCGAAGCGTTCGATGTGGCTGTTCTGAAATTGTGTGTCTAAGACGGTGTAAGCACATCGCTGGAGGTGCCTCACGAGGGTGACCAAGCAAACCTTGGAAGCCCCTGAGCCGTCAAGGAGATGGCGCGTGCCGTTGTCGAGGCGTTCTCTGGGAACATGGAACATAGACTCGGCAAAGAAGACACCGCCGATCGAGATTCCGTAGATTCCGCCGACGAGATGGGGTGTATTGTCTTGATCGCGTCGCCAAGCCTCGATGGAATGGGCGAAGCCATACGAATGGAGCTCTTCGACCCAATCGATGATCTCCGGGCTGAGCCAGGTTTCGGCGTCGGTGGTGCGTGGCATCGCGCAGCCGCGGAGGACTTCCGAAAATGCTCGGTCGGAAGTGAGTTCGAAGCGTTGTTTTCGGAGAAGGCGTTCGACGGAGCGAGGGACGTGGAGGGATCCCGGCATCTCACCCTCGCCCAAATGCAGCATCCCGCGACGCTTCGGGGTCACGAGATAGATCTCACCGTCTCGCGAATCCGCCATGGGGAATGAGCCTTCGCGGTAGACCCGCAGGAGGGTTTCAACGATGGGCGGCGGCGGTCGCATACGGAACTTGGTGCTAGGCGCCATAGGACAAAAAATCAAGTGAAAGATGAAGCGAAGTCTTTCTTCGCTCGACTGCAAGTTTTGGATTTTCTGGGCTACACTCTGCCTTCGCGCAGATGACGCGAAGACAAGTTCAGGGGACTTAGCTCAGTCGGTAGAGCATCGGCCTTTTAAGCCGCTGGTCCAGGGTTCGAGTCCCTGAGTCCCCATTCCGCAGGCGACGCAGGACGCGCGCCCGCCATCCGCACGTTTTCCCTGTCATCTGGGGGGAAGAGGTCGACGCGTTTCATGCAGTGTCTTCACGCCAACTGGTCAGCGGGTTCACTTCTGGTGTGGTCGGAGGTTGCCGAGGAGGACACCCCGATCGAATCACCGCCTCGGAGTGATGAAGAAAGAGTACCGATTCACCCCGCGACATCATCCTGTGAGCTTGTCCGTGAAGTCATCAAGAAACTTCTTCCCGAGTCGGCGGGACGGTTGCTCGCGAGAACAGAAAACGATGATGCCACTGTGCTGCTTCCGAGCCACGCCGCCGGGCCGTTGCTGAGCCCGAGTCTGGCCCACCGCATGGGACAAGGCGCTGATCTCGAAGAAGAGATCACGCTCCGTGAGTGGAGGATCGATGCGATCAGGGTCCCGGCCGAAGATGCCCCGGCTCTGTTGGAATCGATCGAAGAGGTAGAAGCAGAGTTCACCGACTCGCACGATGTCCCTGTGTTGCTTTCGTCCGGCTTTCGCTTCTTTGCGGAAGTGGGACGTTTCTCCCGCGCGCTGCTCGCGGAACAGCGATTCGTGCCTGCATTGGTTCAGCTCGCTGGCGAACCGCTCCGCGGGGTCTGGCAACCCTGGTTGTCAGACGAAGCCACAGCCGATCGTGTCTTGACGCTGCTATCTTCGATGCCACCAGCAGCCAGAGCCGTGAAAGACGAACTGGAGCACTCGCCGCAGCTGATCGTCCAGGACGCGTTGCTCGCGATGGTGGACGCCGCGTGTCGGCGTGTCATGCTGTACGAATCGATCGATGACGCGATCGATGGTCGTGATCCCCGCGAGGATCCGCACGTTGCTTGGCTGTCAGGCTTGCTCTCTGATCGCACGTCGATCACCGCCAAGGCGACCGAAGTTCCGGATATCGTCAAACGCGTTCGGATGTGGGTCGGCGGACTCGATGAACGCGGCATCTCATCCGACTGGGAGTTGCTGCTCCGCATCAACGAGCCGATTTCGCTGGGTGATCTCAAGGATCTGCAGCCTCCGCCGGAGGCCATCCAATGGACGGTGTCCTTCGCTTTGGTCAGCAAAGAGAACGCCGAGATTACCGTCGACGCAGACGACATCTGGGCGATGTCGGGCGCATCCACGACGATCGATGGGCTGCGCTTGGATGAGCCCGGAGAGCTCCTGCTTGCAGAGTTGTCTCGAGCATCTCGGATCTTCCCAGCGCTCGAAAGAGCGCTGACGCTCTCGCAGCCGATCTCCATCCCGCTCGACACAAACAAGGCTTACGAGTTTTTGCGTGAGATTCGCCCGCTCCTGATCGAGCAAGGCTTCTCGGTCGAGGCTCCGGATTGGTGGGAAACGCCGGGTGCCCGTCTCGGTGCTCGTTTGCAGTTAGATCCGATGGAGGCCATGGCCGACATGGATGGGGCAGGCCCTTCTGCTCCATCACTCGGCGACGCGAAACTCGGCTTGTCAGCCTTGGTGAACTACCAATGGCGGATCGCGGTTGGTGATGTCTCTCTAACCCTCAAAGAGTTCGAGCAGCTCGCGCAATCAGGCTCACCTCTCATCCGCATTAACAATCAATGGGTGGAGATCCGTCCCGAAGATGTCGAGGCGGCGATGAAGTTCATCGGCGAGAATCCCGGCGGACAGATGCGCGTTGGTGAAGCGCTCCGCATCGCTTTCGCCGCCGGCACAGACGAGACCGGTGTGCCGGTGCTCGGGATTGACGCCACCGGCTGGCTCGAGGGACTCCTGGATCGAGCCGAAGGCGAAGGAAGAATGCCCATCCTTGCCGAGCCGGAAGGTTTCCTTGCGCAGCTGCGCCCGTACCAGCGTAAGGGGCTCAGCTGGATGAGCTTCCTCGATCGGATCGGCCTCGGGCCTTGCCTGGCAGATGACATGGGCTTGGGCAAAACGATCCAGCTCCTTGCTCTGCTCATGCACGAACGTCAGTTCGCCCAGACACTCCCCGAAGGAGACCCTGAGAAGCACGTCGGGCCGACACTGATCGTTGTCCCGATGTCGATTGTCGACAACTGGCGCCGCGAGAGCACGAAGTTCTCGCCTAATCTGAAACTGATGATCCATCACGGCGTGGATCGTCTCGACGGTGACGCTTTCGTCGAACAGGCAACGAATATCGACATCGTGATCACCACATATGCGCTCGCGAACCGAGACATCGAACTCCTCGAGCGGGTGGAGTGGCACCGGGTTGTGCTTGACGAAGCGCAGAACATTAAGAACCCTCAGGCCAAGCAGAGCCAAGCTGTTCGCAAGCTGCGAGCCCCGCGTCGTATTGTGCTGACTGGTACGCCTCTGGAAAACAGACTGTCCGAACTTTGGTCTGTTATGGACTTTTGCAATCCAGGCCTGCTCGGTGGCTCGGGAGAATTCCGTCGCATCTTCGGCATCCCGATCGAACGCTACCACGACAAACGCAAGGCCGAGCAACTCCGCTCACTCGTTCAGCCGTTCATCCTTCGCCGCTTGAAGACCGATCCGACGGTTATCTCTGATCTTCCTGACAAGGTCGAGACGAAGGAGTTCTGCCGCCTGACACCCGAGCAGGCAGAGCTCTACGAGAACACGGTAAAGTCGATGCTTTCCGAAGTGGAGCGTGCCGAGGGCATCCGCCGACGCGGCATCGTTCTGACGACCCTCATCCGTCTGAAGCAGATCTGCAACCACCCGGCACAGATGCTCAAAGACGAAGAGATGGAGAACGCTGCCTCGGGTGGCTTGGTGCAAGCTTCGCGTTCGGGCAAGTGCATCCGCATGCTGGAACTGCTCGACGAAGTGGTCGCAGCGGGGGACCAGGCCCTCGTGTTCACACAGTTCCGCCAGATGGGCACCCTGTTGCAAAACCTGCTGCGGCAAGAGCTCGATCGCGAAGTGCTCTTCCTGCATGGTGGCACGCCACAACGAACCCGCCAACAGATGATCGACCGTTTCCAGAAGGCCGATGGAACGATGCCGATCTTCGTGCTCTCGCTGAAGGCGGGTGGTGTTGGCCTCAACCTCACCGCCGCGTCGCACGTGTTCCATTTCGATCGGTGGTGGAACCCCGCGGTCGAGAACCAAGCGACAGACCGCGCATTCCGGATCGGCCAGAAGAAAACGGTCAATGTCCACAAGTTCATCGTTTCGGGCACGCTCGAAGATCGCATCGACCAAATGATCGAGTCGAAGGTTGCCCTTGCGGAAGACATCATCGGATCGGGCGAGCAATGGCTCACCGAGCTTGATGTGACACAACTCCGCGATGTGCTCACCCTTCGCCCCGAGGCAGTTGCCGACTAATATCAGACCTGCTTAGGAACCCTACACGTCATGGCTTTCGAGAACGGCTTCCGACAACGACCGGCAATGCACGACCAAACCCCGAGAAGGGTTCGGGGCGGGATCAAACCCAAAGCGAAAGAGTGGCCTATCTCGGGGCTCGATTGGCTTGCTCGCAATTGGCTCTCGATCTTCCGAGAAGGAGTCTCAGAGGACGAGATGCTCGGCGGGTGGGATTACGCTACCCGAGGACAGACACGCACCATCGAAATCTTGCCCGGACGAGTCGTTGCCGCGGTTCAAGGCCATCGCTATCGCGCGGTTGAGACGATCATCGAAGTCCCGGTGTTTACCCACGACGAGTGGGAGCGGCTCATCGAGAAACTCAGCGATGAATCCATCCACGCCGCTCGACTGCTCGCAGGGGAAATCACACCCGACATCGAGCCAGTGATGCAAGCATTGTCACTCTCCTTCTTGCCCCAGTCATTCACGGATTTGACGGTCAGTCACGCTGTTGAGAGCGAACCCACGACGAGCCCGTACGCGATGTGCACCGCGATTCTGGCCTCGGAACTGATTCAACGGGACCCGTTCCACGTATTCACACTTCGCGGGATGCCCTCCGAGGAGTTGCTTGAACGCCTCCGCCAGCGTCGCACAGCGACCGCTTCGGGCGGACGCAGCGCCCAACTCTTTGCTGGACTTTCGCTGATGCCGGGCGAAGCGACACCACTCGAATCTCTCACGGATCGATTCTGGGAATCGGCTGAATCGACCGGTTCGCTCGACACCGCGCCCCGCCGTCCGGAGGTTCCTCACGCGCTCCTCCGCCGACTCGGCCCGAGTCCGTTTTCACAAAGCAAGTTCCCGCTGGTCGGATTGCTAGCGACCTGCTACGACATGATTTCGAACGCAGCGATCCAGGGAGAAGCGACGCCGCCATCGGTCACGACCGAGGCTCCATCGAATCAAGAAGCCACGCCTGAGCCAGAGCCAACGAAACCCGCGATGACCGCAGCGGAAGTGATTCGGGCAAAGGCAAAAGCAAAGCGTGCCGCCAAGCCAATCGCAAAGGCGGCAGCAAAGAAAAAGTAATACGAGACCGAGAACGAACCTCGTTATCGCCTGCGACGAATACCCGCGAGTGCTCCACCCAGTGCCAGCAGCACCGCGGAACCCGGGGTTGGAACCAGGATGATGGTTCCGAGAGTGCCCTGCTCGTCGACGCGAAGAATGTTGCTGTTGAGGGATGAGCCATCACTCAGTGTGCCAGTGAGCACGCCGGAGGTAGCGACGATCTCACCGAAGCCGACGGCTTGTCCATCGATCTCGAAGTCTGTCCCCGAGATGACGATGGTCGAAGTACCACCCGAAGCGATGCCGCTGTCCTGGTTCTGTATGCCGTTCGCTGCAAAGGTGCCGCCGAAGATCTCGATTCTGCCGCCCGCGAACGCTTCAACATCTTCCCCGAAAGAGCCTCCGAACAAGCGGACGATGCTGTCATCGCCGGCTTCAACATCATCATCAAGGCTCCCACCGAACATGTTGATCACAGCGCGATTTTCTGCGATGAGATCGTCTTCGAGGATACCGTCAAAGATCTCAATGAACCCATCACCCAATGCAACGACATCGTTCTCGACTGTGCCGCCATTGATAACCCCTCGGCCACTTTCGACGACTGCAAAGTCATTCCGGATGGTTCCGCCGTTGAGTGTAGAAGAGCCTGTAGCGAAGGCGACAACATCAAACCCAGCGGTACCACCGTTCATGATGAAACGCGAGTTCTGGTCAATGTAGACGTCCTGATTCACGATGCCGCTTTCGATCCTGAACAGCGAATCGCCCAGCGTCACAACACTCCGGCGGATGCGGCCGCCATCAAGGACCACCGAGGAAGTCCCTTCAACGAACAGGCTGATCTCGAAAGCGAAACCGCCTCGACCAAGGTCACCACCGTTCACGATGGTCGCGGCTGTTGGCGTGCCGCCAGCTGAGTCGCGAACGACGACGACGTTGGTGATCCGGCTATTGATCGTATTCGACTGGCCATCCTCAATGAAGACTTGGGCGTATGCGGATCCAGCGACGGCTGAGATCGCGGCAAGTGACAATGCGCAAGCTGTGCGTAACATTTTGACTCTCTCTGACACTGTCACAACAGCTCGCACCCTTAGCAAGGGCAACC
>JBCDAP010000023.1:0-9358 GCA_039185335.1 Planctomycetota bacterium
CTTTCGCTGCCGGTGGCCTGCTGGGCCTGCTGGGCCTGCTGGGCCTGCAGCGGCGCGTCTCTTCCGCACGCCTCGAACGATTCCTCAAGCTCTGCGGCCGCAACAACATGCAGGTCTGCTGCCCGACGACTCCCGCGCAGTACTTCCATATGCTCCGCCGCCAGGTGCTCCGTCGCTTCCGCAAGCCGCTGATCGTGATGACGCCCAAGAGCCTGCTCCGTCTCCCCGCCTGCCAGTCGGCTGTCGCGGAACTGACCGACAGCACGTTCCACGAGGTCATCAACGATCCGATGTTCGCCAATGCGAAGCCCAAAGATCGCGACCGCGTGAAACGCCTCATCTTCTGCACCGGTAAGGTGTACTACGACCTCATCAACCGTCGCGAGCAATCGGACCGAGATGATGTCGCGATCGCTCGTGTCGAGCAGATCTATCCGCTCAAGCTCGACGCGATCCGCGAGGTGATTACGAGCTATCCCAACGCCGCGGAGGATGTGGTCTGGGTCCAGGAAGAGCCGCAGAACAACGGCGCTTGGGGACACATGGCGCTCTCCTTCCGCGAGAAGCTCGGGATGGACCTGCCTTACATCGGCAGAGAAACCAACCCATCGCCCGCGACCGGCTCGCCCAAGCGTCACCGCGAAGAGCTCGACGAGTTCCTGACCGAGGCGATCGGCCCCGTCAAGAAACAAGACGCCACCGAGAAGGGCAAGGCCACAAAGAAGACCGCCTCGAAAGCCAAGGGGAAGAAGCAGGTCGCGGCTTAAGCACACCCAATCCTTTGCAAGAGTGATCACCAGATGAAGATCGAAGTCCCCGCCCTTGGCGAGTCCATTACCGAAGCCGTCATCTCTTCCTGGCTCATCGCCGAGGGTGAGTACGTCAACGACGGCGACGAGATCGTCGAACTCGAAACCGACAAGGTCACCATGCCCCTCCCTTCACCGGGCTCGGGCGTTCTGAAGTACACCGTCGAAGAAGGTGACACGGTCGAAGTCGGGGCGGTGATCGCGGAGCTCGACGAGTCGGGTGCTCCCGCCGCGAAGCCGACCACGAAGGAAGAGTCCAAAGCCGAGGCATCGCCAGCGGAATCAGCGGCGCCCGCCGCGAAGGCCGAGGCGCCCAAGCAGAAACCCGCACCTCAGCCGGCGGCTGCGGCACCCGCGCCCGCCGCGTCCGGCGATGTTCGCGCGACACCCGTCGCCGAGAAGCTCGCCGGCGAGCTGGGCGTCACCCTCTCCACCGTCCGAGGCACCGGGCCCGGCGGACGCATCCGCGAGCAGGACGTCCTCGCCGCCTCGCACGCGCCTTCCAACGGCTCCGCATCCTCCAACGGCCACGCGCCCGCACCCGCCTCCCTCGGCCCGGGTGAGATCCGGCGCGAGCGTATGTCTCAGCTTCGCCAGCGCATCGCAACGCGCCTCGTCGAGGCCCAGCACACCGCTGCGATGCTCACCACCTTCAACGAGTGCGACATGACCAACGTCATGGCGCTCCGCTCGCGCATGAAGGACGCCTTCCTCGAGAAGCACAACACCAAGCTCGGCTTCATGTCCTTCTTCGTGAAGGCCTGCGTCAGTGCGCTCAATCGTGTCCCCTCGGTGGGTGCGTTCATCGTCGAAGGCGCCAAGGGTCCAGAGCTTGAGTATCACGACGATGCCGACATCGCGGTTGCCGTCGGCACCGACAAGGGCCTTGTCGTCCCCGTGCTCCGCCAGGCCAACCGCCTCTCGTTCGCAGGAGTCGAGTCGGGCATCCTCGACCTCGCCAAGAAAGCACGTGACGGCAAGCTTACCCTCGAGGACATGACCGGCGGCAACTTCACCATCTCCAACGGCGGCGTCTACGGCTCCATGCTCTCCACGCCCATCCTCAATGCCCCCCAATCGGGGATCCTCGGCATGCACAACATCATCAAACGCCCCGTCGAGCACCCCGACAAGCCGGGCGAGGTCGCCATCCGACCCATGATGTACCTCGCCCTCTCCTACGACCACCGCGTCGTCGACGGCGAAGGCGCTGTGACCTTCCTCAAGACGGTCAAGGAATGCATCGAGGATCCGGAGCGGATCATGCTGGAACTCTGATCGGCTGTTTTGGCGAGAATCACTTGCTCCTGCAATCTCTCTGAGCCAAACTCCACACAGAACCAGTGGAGACTCTGAGATGCATATGCGCCATCACATCATCAAGCTCGCGACGCTAGCCGCAGCCTTGCTCGCTCTTACCGCGTGCGCCTCGCGGTCCTATCAAACCTTCCCCAACGCCTCCGCAGCGTCTGAACGCGTTCACAGGACTTTCGCCGAGCAATCGGCCAACATTGATCTCCTGAGAGGAAGCGATCCCGAGATGTTCGATGAACGCAGGCGCTACCTTGGCAAGATCATCAAACAGTTCAGCGAGTACGAGCGTGCTCGTGCCGAACTCCTCGCCGAGCGTGTGACTCCGAGGGAGGCACGCCAGCTCGATGAAGCGATGGTCATCGGCTACAACCTCTTTGACACACTCGCGGTCTTCCCCGGACGCATCGATGAAGAAGGTGAAGCCGTCGACGAAGAGACGCGCCAGGCGCTCGCCGATGCCCCCGAGCTCCCCGAAAGCTGATCAAGCTCTGGAAACCAGTGGCGGGGGCGTCTCGCCTTCGCAAAGCGATGATCAAACGATTCATAGTGTGGCACTGGCAGCTAGCTGCCAGTGTTCCGTAAACGCCCATCACGACGAGAGCACTGGTAGCAAGCTACCAGTGGCACACGCAGTGTTGGTTTCAATCGTCAACGATCGTTCCCATCAACCCTTCGCATCCCGCCTCAACCTCTTCGTAGCACCGATCGAACCCGGCATCATCACCGTAGTACGGATCCGCGACTTCTAAGCTCCCGTTGGCCTTCGGATCGAACGACCGCAGCAGCTTCACCCGCTCCATCGGCCCGCCTTGGCGTTTGATGTGGCGGACATGGTCTTCGTCGAGCGCGATGATGTAGTCCCATCCGCCGTCTTCTGGTGAGCCATAGTCTTTCGCCGGATCGATTTGTCGCGCCCGGCTCGGCAGTTCTACGCCGTGCTTCGCGGCCGCTGCGATCGCACGCGGATCAGGACGCTTGCCGATGTGCCAATGACCTGTCCCCGCCGAGTCAACGACCACACGGTCGCTCATCCCTTGATCCGCGACCATCTTTGCCAGCACGCCCTCCGCCATCGGGCTCCGACAGATGTTGCCCAAGCAAACAAACAGAACGCGCACCACGCCATCGTCTCCCTCGTGAGCCATCACGCCGCCCTCACGCCCCGGCACGCATCTTCGCCTGGGTCATCGCCGCCTCGACGTCCGTGTAGATCGGCATCATCGCGTCCAGTTTCGACTGCTCGAACAGCTTGCTGACGTCTTCGTTCACGTTCGCCAGCATCATCGAAGCCTTGTTGCCCTCAAGCATCCGCGACAGCTTGATCAGTTCTCCGATCCCCGCCGATGTAATGAACTCGAGCTTCTCGCAGTCCAGGATCGCCACAGCCGGCTTGATCGATGAGATCACCTCGATCTTGTGCGCGAACCGCTCTGACTCCATTACCGTGATCCGCCCGTCAACCTTTACCAGCGCGATCGCCCCCTCCTCTCCGCCTTCAAGCTCGGTGATCTCGATATGCAGTTCCTGATCCGTCATCGCGGCTCCGATCAATTCTGGCGTTCCATTGCGTCCACCGATTCTAGCTCCAGCGTACAGTCACCGCATGACCACCCGGGCCCCTGCCACCACGAGCGACCTCTCCTTGCTCGATCAGCTCAACCCCGAACAGCACACCGCTGCGACGACACGCGGGCCGCTCATCGTCCTTGCCGGCCCGGGCACGGGCAAGACGCGTGTGATCATCGCCCGCATCCTCCATCTCCTGGAGCAAGGAGCCGCGCCGGACACCATCCTGGGTCTGACGTTCACAATCCGAGCTGCAGAGGAGATGCGCGAGCGTCTCGCGACAGTCACCGACCACGCCACCGCGCAGAGCGTCAAACTCGCCACCTTCCACTCCTTCGGCTCCTCGCTCATTCGACAGTTCGGCGATGCGCTCGGACTCCCGCGCGAGCCGCGCCTGATCGACTCCGCCCAACGGCGCAAGATCCTGCGCCAGATCATCGCCGACCTCGCGGTCTTTCCCGAAGGCGTCGCCGACCGGTACAACGGAGCCATCGAACGCCTGACCGCGTTCATGCACGCCTGCCACAGCTCCGGAAAACTCCCCTCCGAAACAATCGCTTACGCCGAACAGTGGCGAGTGCTGCTCGAAGACAAGGTGTTCGAGCAGCCCGAAGACGAGCCGATCGAGCGAGACGCTTGGCGCGTCTTCGAATCTTCCGCACGCGTCTATCAACGCTTCGAGCAAACACTCCGCACCGAAGGCTTCTTCACCTTCGATCACTTCCTTTCCTATCCAACGGAACTGCTCGAAACGAACCAACGCGTCCGTGATCTGACGCATGCGCGTCTGCGACATCTGCTCGTCGACGAATTCCAAGACGTCAACAGCGCTCAGCTGCGCATGCTCGAAGCCCTTGCTCCCCCGTCTACGAGTAGTTCGCGATCGCCCGACCTCTGCATCGTCGGCGACGACGACCAAGCGATCTACTCCTTCCGCGGCTCGAGCGCTCAAGCGTTCTCCCACTTCGCGAGCCGGTGGACCGACGCTACCACGATCGAGCTCACACGCAACTATCGCTCCTCTCGCGCCATCCTCTCCGCGGCTTCGACAATCATCACTCCTTGCACCGACCGTTTCGCGCCCGACAAGCAGACGATTGCGGAAGGAGAGAACGCCGACCACGATCCCGCGGCGGTCTACTCCATCCGGTACAACCCCAAGCAGCCCGAGCAACAGCACGCCGCGATTGCAGCGGAGACCCGCCGTCTGATCAACGCGGGCACCGATCCGGGGCAGATCGCAGTGCTCTGTCGGATTCACTCGCATCTCACCAGCGTGGCCGATGCCCTCGAACTCGAAGGCCTGCCTATAGAGCGAAAGACCTACCCTTCGCCGCTCGACGACCGCGCGGTGCAGGACTTGCTCGCCTGGATGCGCCTGACCGCTGCCGAACCAACACTCCCCGACCTGCAGCGTGTCTTGAGGCGCCCGCCCAACAACCTCGATGACGCTGAGCTGACGACCATCACGCTCAGCGCGCGAAACACTCGGCGTACCAGGGGTGATGGACTCCTCGAACACTTTGACGCGCACGAACAAGCCAGCGCAACCACACAACGCATCGTCAAACTGGTGCGCACGTTCCGCGAAGCCACGCTCGATACACCCGGCGATCGCATGGTCGAACGCCTTATCCGCGACACAGGACTCGCCGAGGGCGAGCCGCTCTCATCGCACCAACGCGCTGTTCGTGTCCGGGCCTTGGTGTCAGTGATCCGCTTTGTGCGTGACAAACAATCCATCATCGACGCCCCTGCCACCCTCGCGCAGTTCCTCGAGCACTACGACCTCCTCGACCCGAAAGAACAAGAGTTCAACGCGTCGTCCATCGCGCAACTCGATGCCAACACGGACGACGCCGAGCTGGAAGGCGGCCGTGTCGCGCTGCTGACGGCGCACACATCAAAGGGACTCGAGTTCGATGCTGTGATCGTTCCCAACACCTCGCCGGGGTGGGGATACCCGTGCACGCAGATGCGCCGCGATGAGTCACCGCTCCCCGACGATTTCCGCGGCGAATCGAGCATGAGCGTGATCGACGAGGAACGCCGCCTGTTCTTCGTGGTCTGCACCCGTGCGCGCAAGGAGCTGATCCTCCTGACAAAGGACACGAAGAAGCGTTCCTCGAAGAACACCGTGAACTTCAACGATGAGCTCGCGACGCGACCCGCTGACGCGATCGCGGAACACCTTGCCGACGATCGTCTGACGGATGCCCCGATACGCGACGATCTAACAGCAGCGTTCTTGCCTTCCGATGATCCACAGGCGGACCTCGCCGCACGCCGACTGGCCGAGCTGCGTCACCGCGCCTTCGCCGCGATCCACGACGCCCAGCAGCCCGGCTCGCTCGATCATCTTGATGCCATCGAGCACAGGATCACCGAGACCACCCGCGATCTCGCGCACACGGCTGCCTACATGCGCCACGAGGACGGCGCGGACAAACTCATTCCGACCGATCTCATCGAAAGCATCGATCGCCGGCAACTCCGTGTCACCGCGCCGGTGCCGCCGCCGCTTCGCCTGAGCTATTCGCACATTAAGCGGTACCTCGACTGCCCACTCTCCTACTACCTCCAGTACGTGCTGGGCCTTGACGAACCAAAGACCGCCGCTCTGATCGCCGGAACGGTCACCCACAACACACTCGAAACGCTGACCAAACTCTTGATGTCCCATCACGCAGACCCCGCGTCGGTCCCACCACCGGACGACGCGGCCATCGAGCGCACTGTTCGCAACGCCTACGAGCAAGCCCGGCAGAAGAACACCCCATTCGACCAAGACGAACTCGATCACGCGATGCACCATGTGCGCACCGCGTTTGTCGATATGAGAGACGATGCTGAAACCCTCGAAGCGGAGCGCACCGTCATCCTGCCCTACGAACTCGATGGTCACATCCACACGATCGTGGCAAAGATCGATCGCGTCGACCGCCTGCCAGACGGCTCTTTCCGCATCGTCGACTACAAGACAGGCTCACCTTCCAAAGACAAGCTCGACCCTTCACCCTCCGATCTCCAACTCGGAATCTATGCGCTCGCCCTCGCGCACGACCAAGGCCTGCCCAAGGGCGAACTTCCAGAAGGCGTCGTCGAGTACTGGCTCACACGCACCGGCGATCGTGGCTCGAAGAACATCGCCGAACTCAACCTCGACAAGACCCGCGAAAAGATCAACAAAGCCGTCCGCGGAATCCTCGCCGGCGACTTCCAAAAGGGAAACAACTCCTCACCAATCGTCGACCTCATCCCTGCCTGGCAGCAATAAAAAACCCGACACCAGAAGCATCGGGACATGAGGAGACATCAAGATGGTTGCGCTCGATTATCGACGTCGACGAACCACGACCGCACCGCTCATCGCGAGCAATACAAAGGATCCGGGCGAGGGGATCAGCGTGATCGTGACACCGTCCACGCCGATCGAGGTGCCGCCGAAGCCCGAGTTGGGGAATGTGGTTGAATCAACGCCGGGCAGATCAACGGCGGTAAAGCGGAGCGTTTCTGCCGCCTGCGTGGCTGTGAATTCGAGCTTGACGAGTTGCCAAGTCTGCGAACCCTGCCCTTCGAACATGGGCGTTGTCGGGCTGCTCTTCGTGACGCCCGCAAAGGTCACGGCAACCTGTCCCGGGTCGAAACGAGCTTCAGTCCCCGCGACCGCCTGCAAGTTCGCTTGATAGAAGGCGATCTCATACACCTTCCCAGCTTCGAGACCGGTCACCGTTGTTTCGATCGCTTCCGCGAAAGATGTCGTGACCGGCGAAGCGCCCTGACCCGCAAGCTCGGCCTGAAGATGCGCAAATGTGCCACCATTCGGCGATGCGGGCGCTCCGGGTGCAAATCCGCCCAAGCCGCCTGGCCCGATGACATCGGGCGTGAACGAAACCACGCTCCATCCCGGGGCCGCTTTGTTGAACGAGGGTAGATCGGTCATGCTGCCGTTGGTCAGCACCGGGGCCGCTGAGACCGCCGACGCGGCCACACCGCACACCACAACGAGCATTGCTTGCCTTGACATCATTATTTCTTCCAAATGTGCTCTCATCCTGTACCGGGGCGAGATGCCCCACGCAGGTCCAATATAAACCCGCTTCCGAGGGGGGAGAAGGAAAGACTGCTGATTTTGGTTGTTTTTTTGTAACCTACTGTCGCCTATTCTTTTAACGAAAAAAGCGATCCTGATTCATCAATCAATCTTCACGCCGTCACGCTCGGCTTCCTCAAGCACGCGGTTCGCGTAGCTGTTCATCGCGTCGCGGAGTTGCTCGAAGCTATCCAGCACGTACAGGATCGGTTGGTAGTGATCGATCTCGAAATCGGTATCGCACACTTGATCAAGATCGAACGCACGACGCTCGACCTCGCTCGACTCGAGGGCGTGATGGCCTTCGCCTTCCGAAGAGATCAAGCCGGAACCGTAGAGCTTGAGCTTTCCGTCCTCGTGGATCAACCCAAACTCGACAGTGAACCAGAAGAGGCGCGCCAGACGCGTGGTGTGATACTCCGTCGAGGCGTACAACGCCGCCTTGCCGTAGGTCTGCAAGAAGTCGGCAAACACCGGATCCGCGTGCAGCGGCACGTGCCCGAACACATCATGAATGATGTCAGGCTCGGGTAAGTAATCCATGCTCGACTTCGGACGCACCGTAATCGTCGTAGGAAACTGCCGTTTCGCGAGGAACGCAAAGAACGATTTCGCGGGCAGGTATCCAGGCACACCGTAGCTCTGCCAGCCAGTCATTGGCTTCAGGTTCGCATTCACCTCGCGAAGATCCGGCACACGCTCGGTGTTCAGGTTGATGATACGAGCACCATCCAGAAACACGTTCGATCCGAACTCGGCAAGCTGCTCCATCCGCTTGCTGAACATGATCCCCCAGACCTCGTGATCCTCAGCGGTGTACGCATCGTAGTTCTGCGTCACCATGAGCTTCTCGGTCACGATCTCCGCGGGCGCGAGTCCTTCGGTCTCGTCGGCGTATGCCAACGCGGCCCGCGCCTCTTCGGTATCGATAACTGCTGACTTGATCGAACCTGCCGAGGCTCCGCCTGTGCCTTGCTCATCCATGAATACGCTCCAGTGTGTCTTTGCCTAAGAGCAAGTATGCCATCGCATTTGCTCGGATGAAAGTCTATTCCATCCGGAAACCTGTGCGAGTATCCCGCTCGAATCCGAATAATCTTCGGATTGCCAACAACAAAAACCCAAGCGGAATCGCGGCAACCGCCGTGTAGAGCGCCGAACCGAGCGCCAACACAAACTGGTGATCCCCCGCCAAGACGAGATCGTCGTACTTCGATCGTAAAACCAGCACGAAGGCGGTCGTCATGAAGCCCAGCGCCGCTCCCACTCCCGACAACACGACCAAAGTTGGGACATTTTTTTGATACACGATGCCGCGCATGTTCAAAGCAAAAGAAGCCGCAAGCAAACAACCAAGCACGCTCGGCCCGACCGCCACAACACCACCGCCGGTCGACTCGCGCGTCATCTCGCGTAACAAATCCATCAACAACCCAACGGCAATCGCCGCGAGAGGCGCGGCGCTCGCGCGCACAAACATGCAGACGAACACCAAGTAAACCATCATGAGGGAAGGCGTAATCGGTGTCTCGCCGAGCTTGAGCGCTGAGCGCAACCCGTACTCGAGCCCCGCGAC
>JBCDAP010000024.1:0-9290 GCA_039185335.1 Planctomycetota bacterium
CGGCGCGCACAAGATCAACAATACGATCGGCCAAGGGCTCTTGACCAAACGCATGGGCAAGCAACGCGTGATCGCCGAGACCGGTGCCGGTCAGCACGGCGTCGCAACAGCAACCGCGTGCGCGAAGCTCGGCCTCGACTGCACGGTGTACATGGGAGCGGAAGATGTCCGCCGCCAGCACCTGAATGTCGTGCGCATGACGCTGCTCGGTGCCAAGGTTATTCCCGTCGAGTCCGGGTCACGAACGCTCAAAGACGCGACAAACGAAGCCATGCGCGACTGGATGGCCTCGGTCGACACCACGCATTACATCTTGGGATCGGTCGTGGGACCGCACCCGTTCCCGATGGTCGTGCGCGATTTCCAATCGGTCATCGGTCGTGAAACCCGCGAGCAGTGTCTCGACAAGACCGGGAGATTGCCCGATTCGATCGTTGCGTGCGTTGGCGGCGGATCGAACGCCGCGGGCATCTTTTATCCGTTCATCGATGATCACGCAGTCGAACTCGTGGGTGTCGAAGCAGGGGGGCACGGTTTCAAACTCGGTGGCCATGCCGCTCCGCTGACCCACGGCTCGCCCGGTGTGCTGCACGGCTCGCTCAGCTACGTCCTCCAAGACGAGCAAGGACAGACAAGTCCCGTCCACTCTTGTTCTGCAGGCTTGGATTATCCGGGCGTCGGGCCCGAGCACAGCTATTGGAAAGACGCAGGGCGTGTTCAGTACACCGCGGTCACCGATCAGGTCGCGTTGCAAGCGATGCAAGATCTCGCCGCAACCGAAGGCATCCTCTGTGCCCTTGAAACCAGCCACGCTGTTGCTGAAGCCATCGATCGTGCAGGCAAGATGACAGCAGATCAGACACTCGTCATCAACATCTCAGGACGAGGTGACAAAGATGTGGATGAAGTGGCACGCCTGCTGAACATGACCGTGTGAAAGCTTGAGAACGATCAATACATCGTTTCGTCCAGTTGCCCGCCCTCCTTGGGCTGGAGCAGTTTGTCTTGCACCTGCTTGGCACGATCACCCAAGATGAGGAACTGCACCAGGTCGCGGACACGGACACCCTTGGTGTCGATCGCGTGGTTATCGATCTGGAGTGGCGCAAGCACGCCGAATCCGAGCGCGAGGTGAAGCAGGGCCCACGCGGTGATGTCCGGCGTGAACGCTTTCGAAACCTGCCCATGCTCTTGAGCGTGTGCAACCTCTTTGGCCACGAACTGATGGATGCGCGAGATGTGTCCCTGCACCGCTTCCAAGATCTCGGCGTCGTCGATTTCCATCATGGCCTGCACCACGACGCGATAGATCCCCTGTCCCTTGTTGGACACCATCGGGTTCGCAGCGAGGAGTCGGCGTAGACGCTTGGCGGGGTCGGGTGCGGACTTAAGCACCTTGTCCCATTCGCCCAAGGTCTGCTCCGAGGTGCGGTCGAGGACCGCGATGAACAGGTCCTTCTTCGAGTTGAAGTGGCGGTAGATGATCGGCTCGGTGACACCCGCCGCCTTGGCGAGTTCTGCGGTGGTTGCACCCGTGAATCCCCTCTTCGCGAAGAGTGAGACTGCGGTGTCGAGGAGCTGTTCGCGCCGCTGGGCTGCGGGCAGTCGCGTCATGAGCCGATCCCGTGGTGCTTAGGCACCGATTCCGTGTTTTCCCGCCCTCAGTGGTCACCCGGGCCCGATCCCGCGTGGCACAGTCCACCGTGAACGCATACTAACTTATCGACCGGTCGGGCCCTGACCAATGCCTCATCGTCAAAATTTCTGCGCAATCTTCGCTATGAACCCGAAGCCTGCGTGCCGGCTTTCCGTGCCAGCTTCAGCATTGCTGAGGTCAGAAGTTCATTGTAATCAGTGGTTTGCATGATTTTGTGCGGGCGTGCCGTCACTACAAAATCAAATCCACCCGACTGGGTGAGTTCGACGAGATGCTGATTCATGCGGAATGCTTCGCGCAATTTTCGCTTGAGTCGGACTCGGATCACAGCCCCGCCGATCCGTTTTCCGATCGAGAGTCCTAATCGATGATGAGGAAGGGCGTTCTCGCGGGCGAAGACCGTGATCGGGCCGCGGTGCTGCTTGATCGATGCGGCGAAGACCGCTTGGTAGTCACGATCGGCGGCGAGCCGATGGCGGCGGCGGAAGTGGAACGTCTGGATCACACCGTGAGTCTACGCCCGTTCGCGGAGCGACTCCTGGTATCTGTAGATCAACCGAGCACGCGTGATGAGCCCTTGCACCCGCCCTTCTCCTGTGGTGCTGATCAGGGGGAGCGAAGAGACCTCGTGCTTCGCGAATTTCTCCATCACGCGGTCGAGTGTCTCTTCGGGTGTAATGGTGGGCAGATCAGAGGTCATCAACTCGTGCACCACGAGGTACGGGATCGCTTCTCGTTCAATCAGGGCAGTCCGAACATCCTGGGCGGTTACCATCGCGAGGTATCGACGATCGTCGTCAACCACAACGAAGTCGGCGATCTTGTACACGTCTTGGAGTTCGAGCAGCTTGGACAGCGGATCGTTGGGTCGGACTTCGACATGTGGAACAGGCTGGATATCGCGGGCAGCGATACGTCGAAGCAGCGTCGAATCGGCAGAGGTTCCGAGCAGCACACCACGCCGGCGGAGTTTGAGGGAATAGATCGAATCCTGCTGCACGAGGCGTGCGGTCATCGTTGAGACCACAGCAGCGAGCATGATTGGCAGAAGCACGTAGTGGTCGCGCGTGAGTTCGAAGAGAATCAGGATGGCGGTGAGCGGCGCGTGAGTCGTCGCAGCGACCACAGCCGCCATGCCGACGAGGGCGTACGGTGCGGGCGAGCTGGTGTCGTCGGGCAAGAGGCCGGCGTTCTGGAGGGTCACACCAACCGCGCTGCCGGCAACCGCGCCAAGGAAGAGGGAAGGCGCGAACACGCCGCCGGATCCGCCTGAGCCGAGCGTCAGGCAGGTGGCCAGCATCTTCGCGATGAGCAGCAACCCGAGGAGCCATAGTTCGGTGGAGATGAGCTGATCAACTTCGAGCGGTTCTATTCCGACCGAGGGTTCTTTTTGGATTGCAACGGGTCGTAGGCCGGTCGTTTCGTAGCTCAGCGGATCGAGCAGGGCTCTGATCGTGCCGTAACCGTTGCCGAAGAACGGTGGGACCTCGTGCCTGTCTTCAGCACGCTCGTCGGTCATCACGGCCGCTACGTGATCGTCTTGAGCAGCGGGCGCGACTGCCACACGATCCGACATGTTGACATAAGCAAGACCCAGCAAACCGAGCATCAAGGCACCGATCACGGGCTTGGCGATCGGATGCAGACGAACCTTGTCCGCGATGTCCTCGGATTTGTACAGAGCTTTGATGAAGGCGACCGCGACAACTCCGCAGACGAAGCCCAGGAGCACGTACGAAGGCAACTCAACGATCGTGAATCGGTAGTCCGCAAGTACCTCGGTGACGGGAAAGATTGCCTCGTTTGAGCCCAGGATCGCTTGTGTCAGAGCAGCGGACATAACCGAGGCGATGAGGATCGGCGAGAATGTTCGGAGTGAGAAGTCGCGGAGCAGGATCTCCATCACGAAGAACACGCCTGCGATGGGCGCGTTGAACACGGAGGCGATACCGGCGGCGGCTCCGCAGCCGAGCAACGTGCTGACCTGATCCCGGGGGATGCGGAACAAGCGGGCGATGCCGGAGCCGAGTGCGGAACCGATCTGGACGATTGGCCCTTCCGCGCCGGCCGAGCCACCTGAACCGATTGTCGCGACAGAGGCGAGTGCTTTGGCGACGGCGACCTGTGGCCTGATCTGCCCACCTTTCCGGTAGACCGAATCGATGACCTCGGGTACGCCGTGGCCTTTGGCTTCGCGTGCGAAGTAGTGGATGATGAGGCCGGCAATCAATGCCCCAACCATGGGAAAGAGCGGCAGTGTCCACCACGGGATGGCGTGGTAGGTGTGCTCCATCAGGTGCTCCGCGGCGTGAAGCAGCTCGATAAAGCCGATGGCGCCGAGGGCGGTGACCAACCCGATCGCTGCACCGAGACCGATGAAGTACCAATCTTGCCCGAGCAGGCGCTGCCACATCGATTGGCGGAAGGCGGAGAAGAGTGATTCGTGAGAGTGATCTGACATAGGGAGCAGTCCGTGCGCCGAACCGTACCGCGCTTCGTGCGGGCGGTGTCACCAATTGGGGCACTTCTGACTCAGGAACATGGTTTTCCCTGCGATCATTGTGCCTTTTTCATGTGGGCTCCATGATCGACCGGCTTTGCTGGTGCTCGTGACAAATCGTCTCAGCGAATCCCAGTGAAACCCTCGCCCACGATGTACATCTCCCGGCTGACCGATCTGCTCGCCTTTGGTTTAAAGCCTCGGCTCCGCGCGAACACCGACGCGACATCATCAAGAAGGCGACGGTATTCCGATCCTTCCAGCACCTTCATAGCAAGGTGCCCGGTGGGTTTGAGCGCTTTCATGGTGAGCCCCAACGCCGCGTCGCAGAGACGCACGGAAAGGAAGTGGTCGTTGTGACCGGTTGTCTTGGGCCCCATGTCCGACACGATGACGTCGAATAATCCTCCCGCCAATTCCATCAGGTCGCTTGCATCGACGGTTTCGATATCCGCTTCGAGATGTTGCACGTGGGAGGGCATCGCGAGGCGGACGCGTTGCAGATCGATTCCGACCACGGCACCCTCCGGACCGGTGATTTGAGCTGCCGCTTGTAACCATGATCCGGGGGCACAGCCGAGATCGAGGACGCGATCGCCGGCTTTGATAATTGAAAATTTGTCCTGTATTTGCAGCAATTTGTAGGCTGCGCGCGAGGCATACCCCTCGGCCTTGGCCTTCTTAAAAAATTCATCGTGAAGCACGCGACGGGGCATAAAACGGGTCCTGATATCGAAAAGAACCACGGAGGATAGCCCGATATGATGTGTATTGGTGCGTGGGGCACCTTGGTGATGTTCAGGAGTGCAGGTATGCGGGCAGGGATGCTCAATCACAGATTGTCGTGTGGGATCCTGTGTGGAATGGTCGGTCTGAGCCTTGCTCCGTCTGCGCTCTGGGCCCAGCCTGGGGATGCTGAGGGGAGTGGGAGCCAGCAGCTGCTCTTTAACCAACCTTCGGCGATTGGTGTTGCGGTCCGTGTGGTGATCGCCAACGGCGACACGCTCACAGGCACGATCCGTGACAACACCCAGGGTTTTTTGACGGTCGATAACATCATCCTGGGCGAAGTCCGAATCCCGATCCCCGATATCCGAGAGGTCATGGCTGACTTCGGAGAACCCGCATCGCCGCGCCAACCAAAGACGACAGAGCCCAGGATCCCTCAGGATCCGAGTGAGCCCGCGCCCCAACCGGAAGAGCAGCGTCTGACTCCGGTGCCCGATCCCGCGGGACCCGATCGATCTCGTCCAGATCCTCCGGCCGAAACTCCGAAGCCGCCCGTGGTTGCGAAGGATCCGGTTCCCAAGAAGAAGGCGAAGTGGAAGAGCGAGATCTCTTTCGGTCTTGTTGGCGTGCAGGGCAACGCCGACCGTCTCAACGTCGATGTCGCTTTCAAGACCAGGCGAGATGCGGATGACGGCACGTTCAACTTCAACTCGCGGTACATCTACAACACGGTCGAGGGCGATCGTGTAACCAACCGCCTCACCCTCAACGCGCGCAACGATTGGAAGTTCGAGGACAAGGACTTCACGCTCTTTTTGCGTACATCGGGCGAGGTGAACGAGTTTGCGGCGTTCGATTTCCGCGCTGCGGGCAACGCTGGTGTCGGGTATCGATGGTTGACGAAGGCCGAGGATGATGCGGAACTAAGCACGCGTGTCGGCGCTGGTGTTCGTCGTGATTTCGGGATTGAAGATGCTGAGTACGTGACCGAGTTAACGATCGCCGCGGATTACCGCAAGGATCTCAACGAACGACAGAGACTGAACATCTCGGGCGAGATCTTCCCCGAGGTATCCGATTTTTCCGAGTTCCGCTCGGTTGTCGCGACCAACTGGGAATACAAGCTCGACAAAGAAACCAATACCACGCTCCGTCTGGGTGTGCGCTACGAGTACGACACGACCGCAGCGACATTCGAAGAGAACGAGCTGACTTACACAGCACGCTTGGTGCTTGGCTTCTGACTCGCCTTACACCCGTCCGACCACGTACGCCACGAGGTCTTCGTCCCCCGGCACGCCGCTCGGTTCGTTGTCATGAGCAACCGCCTCGGGCATCGGGTTGCCATCGCCGTCGAGCGCTTGGCCGTAGTCGATATGGACCTCAGTGTGCCGGAAGTTCGCTTCGCGGAGCGCCTCGCGTATTTCGGGCACGGACCACAGGCGCCAGTCGTAGACGAAAAGGTCTTCGAGGTGCTCGCCGGTTGGCAGTGTGATGTGGATGGAGTTCGAGACGCGGCCGGACATCGGGTCTGCTGCTCGTTGCTCCCACTGGTAGGTCAATTCGCCGGCAGGTGTTTCGATGATCTGCGTGTAAGACCCTGTGTCAAACGCGGATGGCCCTGCGTACGTGTCGATCACGATGATGCCTTGCGAATTCAATCGGAACTGGGCATGACGGAAGTAGGTGACCAGTTGCTGGCGTGAAGGCAGCTCGCAAACCGCGAAGTTCAGGGCCGCGATGATGTCGGCGTGTCCCCCCGCTTCAAGCACGGAGGCACGTTGGAGTGCCAGCCGGCGCAGCGTCGCGTTCCCGAGATCCTCCGCGGTGCGCACGAATGCGTGGGCGAGCGGGATGTCGTCGGTGTCCGTGGCCACCGCGGCGTAGCGATCGTTGAGTGTGAGCCACGCGCGGGCTAAGCCTGCCGGCCCGGAGAAATCGTCCGCCAGCACTTGAGGTTCGTTGGCGTGCAGCGCCCGCAGGAACCGCACCTGGATGTCGCACGATTGCACAGCAAGCTGATAGAGATCGAACCGATTGACCGAACGATTGCCGAGGCGCCAGGTCTCTTCGCGCGCCACGATCCCGTGCGGCATCTGAACATCGGGTGATGTCTGATCTCTGTTCATTAGTGTCCAAGATCCGGCGTGGAGAGCTTGATCCCGCGGATCATGTTGGTGAACTCGTCGACCTCTGGACCCAGGGCCGATTCATCTCCAACCGCTTTGATGAACAAGAGACCATCCGGGCCCCCTTCGACGATGGCACCGAGCATGAGCGCTCCGTCGATGTCCGCATCATTGGGCAAGCCCGAGCGGTAGTTGCCGGTGCCCTGGATGAGGTGCAGCTTGAGCATGCCGATCTCGAAGGATCGCTGCTCGGGCTCGGGCCCACCTTGGAGTTGGGCGGCCCACCGTGTGAGGTTCATGCGGACGGTTCCCTTGATGCCGCCGAACACGCGGACCTCGGCGCCGCCCGGTGTGGTGAACTGTGCGAGCCGCATCGCCGAGGGGTCGGGGTCTGGTGTCCAACTTGCCGGCGCGACGAGGCGCAAGCCCAACGCATCAATTGTGGTGGGTTCGGCTGCGCGTTCGGATCCTGATCCAGATCCTTTAGCTTGACCACTGTCCTGGCTATCTTCGCCTGATTGTCCGCCCGCGATCGAGTCGACGAGTTTCTGCTCGTCTCCGCACGCTGCGAGGGTCAGGCCCGAGATCAGGACGCCAGCCAAGAGGACACTCCGGTACCTTCGTGTGTATTCCATATGCCTGAGCGTATCCACGATTCCGAAGATCCGCGCGTCGAAGCGTACAAGGCGACCAAAGACCACACCGTTCTGGCCCGCCACGGGGCATTCATCGCGGAGGGGCGGCTTGTGGTCGAGATGCTGCTCAGCGGGGGCTCGATCTACCGCGCTCGCTCGGTTCTGGTTGGTGAGGCCAGCTTCCGTGCGATGGAAGTGACCCTGACAGAGGCCGAGAGCACCGGTGTCGAGGTCTACATCGCGGATCAGACCGTTCTGGATTCGATCGCTGGGTTCCCGCTGCACCGCGGCTGCTTGGCGGTCGGCGAACGCGGCCCCGAGCTCGGCATCTCCCAGGTGCTCGGAGCTCTCGGCGAAGGGCGAACCGTGTTCCCGATCCTCGAGGGCCTTGCCAACCACGACAACGTCGGCTCGATCGTGCGGTCGGCGGCGGCCTTCGGCGCTCGCGCGATCATTCGTTCGCCGCGTTGCTGCGACCCGCTTTATCGGAAAGCGATCCGTGTTTCGATGGGGCATGTGCTCCGTCTACCGGTCGGCGTGGCAGATGAATGGCCTGGTGATCTGCAGCGTCTTCGCGATCGCGGAGTCAAGCTCATCGCACTCGTGGCTGATGAGCGCGCTCGAACAATTTCGAGCGTGGTTCGATCGATGCAAGAAGTCGATGCACCGATCGGTGTGATGATTGGGACCGAAGGAGACGGGCTGAGCGAGGAGGCGATCGGTTTGGCTGACGAGCTTCTGCACATCTCCATTGCGCCGGATGTCGACTCGCTCAACGCTGGGGTGGCGGCGGCGATCGCGATGCAACGGCTGAACGAGTGAGTGATATGGTGTCCGCATGACAAACGCACCAGATGCACTCGCGCGAGCCGCAATCGAACCGATTCATGGTGACATGCTCGTTGGGCTTGGCACCGGACGTGCCGCGACACGGGCGATCCACGCGCTCGCGGAGAAGGCAAAGCGTGGTGAATTCGCCGGGCCTTGTGTCGCAACGTCAGTGGCCTCGGCCAAGCTCGGCGCGGAACTCGGCCTGCGCATTCTCGACATGGGCGGCACCGCGAAGGTCGATTATCTGTTCGATGGTGCCGACGAAGTCGACCCCGAGTTGCGCATGATCAAGGGTGGGGGGGGAGCGATGACCCGCGAGAAGATCGTGGCGCATGCATCATCAACATGCGTGTACATGATCCAGCAGAGCAAGCTTGCCGGTCGACTTGGTGAAAGTTTCCGCCTGCCGATCGAAGTGTTGGAGTTCGCTCGTGCGATGGTAGAGAGTGAGCTGCGTTCGGCGGGACTCGAGCCGGAGCTGCGAAAGCGCGACGGGGCTGTTGTGATGACAGACCAAGAGAACGTGATCTTGGACGTCTCGCTGGACGGAAAGCTCTCGCCGGAGGAAGTCAACGCGATGCTGAACGCGTTGCCCGGCGTGGTTGATCACGGGTTGTTTTTGACACAGGCGGACACAGTGTTCGTGGAGAGTGAAGAGACGGCCCTGAAGCGGCTCACGCGTTGAGCAGGTGCTTCGTCAAGAAGTCGACTTGAAGTTGCTTGGCCTCGTTGGTTTTGCCTGCAAAGCCAAGATGTTCGTAGGGGGCACCGGTCTCGGGCCAGGAATGCAGCGCGATGTCTTCCGGATC
>JBCDAP010000025.1:0-9201 GCA_039185335.1 Planctomycetota bacterium
GCATGAGTCTGAATGCCTATTTCAACTCCGTTGAGGATTACATCCAGATCTCATTCTGGACGGCTCTGATCTTTTTGGTTCTCTATAAGATCTTCGATCATTGGCGTGGTGGTGGTGGCAGAGGCGATCGCTCAGCCAAAGACGACATCCGTACGAGCGCACGTGGTGCAGGGCACCTCTGAAGCACGACGCTGCTCATGCCTGACGGACTTACACTCCGCCAATCATGCCTACGTTTATCTGCACCCCGATCACCGCCGAGTCCGCCGAAGATGTGGACCGCGCCCTTGGCGATGCGCAGGTGGCCAAAGATCTCGGTGCCGACCTCGTCGAGTTCCGCGTCGACCCGCTCTTCACCGCCGACCCGGCCACGATCGAGTCCGAGATTGCGGCGTGCATCGACCTCTGCAAACGCTCTCCGCTCCCCGTGATCATGACCTGCCGCTCCGCCGAAGAAGGTGGGTCATACGAGGGCGACGATTCCTCCCGCATCTCGCTCTACGAAGCACTCGGCACATCGGACTACCCGCCCCGATACCTCGACCTCGAACTCGCCACCTACAAACGCTCGGCCAACCTCCGGCAGAAGGTCCACCTCGCGGTCGATCATCCCAATCAGCTGCGCGATCTCTCGACTTCGCTCATCCTGTCCGCACACGACTTCGAAAAGCGACCCGCGAATCTCTACCAGATTGTTAGTGACATGCTCGACTCCGAAGCGTGCGCCATCAACAAGGTTGCGTTCCGTGCGCGTTCGTTGCGTGACAACATCGAGATCGCCGATCTCCTCGCCGAGCGAGCTCGTCCCACCATCGCGTTGGGAATGGGCGAATTCGGCCTCCCGTCCCGTGTCCTTGCGCCCAAGTTCAACGCTTTCTTGACCTTTGCCTCGCTCCGCGACTCCGCAGCTACCGCGCCGGGGCAACCCACCATCGCCGAGCTCATCGATCGTTATCGCTTCCGTTCGATCACACCTTCAACCAAGGTGTACGCGGTGGCTGGTTGGCCCGTCCATCATTCGATCTCGCCCGACATCCACAACGCCGCCTTCGAGCAAGCCAACCACGACGGTGTCTATCTGCCTTTCCCCATCCCCTCCGAGTGGGAACACTTCAAGGCCACCATGCTCGCCATCATGGATGCGGAGCATCTCGACTTCTCGGGAGCCTCGATCACCATCCCGCACAAGGAGCACATGCTCAAACTCGCGACAGAGGACACCACGCGAAGCTGGCATATCGAACCCATCGCGGTCCGCACTGGTGTTGCCAACACGCTCTACCGCAACGACGCTGGCGAATGGTCCATCACGAACACCGACGTCGAGGGTGCGATCAGACCTCTCCAAAGCGAGCTTGGCGAACTCCGCGGCCGGAAGATCGCGGTGTTTGGTGCGGGCGGTGCGGCACAGGGCATCGCGATCGGTCTCGCCGATTCAGGGGTCGAATTGGTCATCTGTAATCGTTCGGTGAAGCGGGGCGAGGAACTCGTACAAAAAATTAATTCACTCGATCCGTTGAACGGTTTAGCAACGCCGGCAGCGAAGTACGTTCAGCCCGAAAACCTGCTCTCGGATGCCCCCTTCGATGCGATCATCAACTGCACTCCCCTTGGCATGGCAGGCTCAGGACTCGAAGATCAAAATCCCCTTCAGAGGCACATCAGTGCACTCGCTGGGTCCGATATCCTCGTCTTCGACACCGTCTACACCCCGCGAGAAACGCCATTGATTCGGTCGGCCTGTGACGCCGGGCTCCGAACGATCGTTGGTGAAACGATGTTTACCACGCAGGCTCTGGGGCAGTTCGAACGATGGACAGGTAAACCTGTTCCCCAAGCGTTCCTACAAAAAACCGCTTCGCAAGCGCTCGAAGCGCGCCGACAATAGCGCAGAAGAGTGGACCGCGGGCGTATCGCGGGCATCCTTGAATATCGCAGATATGGAGAAAGGGAGACTAGTCTCCCTTCCATCATTGAGATCAGACGGAGTTGATCGAGATGGAATTCGTCGCAAGACCCATCCTGTTCCCGAGGCGGTACGTCATTTATGTCGTTCTCGCGATGCTTGACCTCGCCTGCACGATCCTGATCCTGCAGAACGGCGGGCGCGAGATCAACGCGATCGCCAATTATGTGCTCCAACTCGCGGGCGAGCACGGCATGTCCATCCTCAAGTTTGCTTCCGTCGCAGTTGTCCTGACCATCTGCGAGATTGTGGGCCGGCACAAGCTCGAGCTGGCATCACGCCTGGTCTACGCGGCGATCGCGATCAACGCGTTCCCGCTCGCCTTTGCCGCGGCGCAGGCTGTGGGTCTGCTTGCGATCTAGAGGCTTTGCGTCAGTAGCCCCGCTGGTGCTACCGCGCATCCGCAGACTGCGTGGTACTCGATCTGCTCTGATATCCAACACGACACACCGGAATGGCATATCACCAGGTGATGGAACTAACAAAAAGATTCCAAACTCGCTGCGGAAAGACCACGGACACTCAAATGCCGTTTCAGTGTTCTGCTTGCACGCGTGCTACTCTCTCCTCATCTTGTTGTTCACCAAGATGAGGACAACCCGATGGGACACCACATTCGTGCCGTTGTTTCGACAGCATCCGCACTAAAGCTTTTTGAGAATCAATTTCAACTCGCTCGGACCATACAGTTGCGCGCCGGTTTCGCGATGATCCCGCTAATCTCCGAGCTGTTCGACGAGATCAACGCGACTATGCCTTCGGGGAATGAACACCATCCACTCAGGAGAATGGCCTTACCTCTCTCAATCGCTCGTCAATATCATTGAAACTTTATCTATGCGTGGAGCTGTCGCTTTCATCGAAACAGATTACTTCAGAGGAGTTGGCCAGCAATGTGCGGTCGCCTGGAAAAACAAAGAAACCATTTTTCCACTTGTTCGCTCAAAGGAGAGAACGGGGTTGTTCGGCAAGCTATTCAAAGCGTTTGAAGCAAAGGAAGCAAAGCCGATTAACGGAGCTCTTCAATCGATTGGTGTCACCCACGATCCCGGCCAAGACGAATTCTCAACAATCGGCCTTCAATGGTTCAGGTATATGGATGAGTTCGAAGACGAATCGAGCAAGTATTACAGTGACGGCTATCTCAGCAGCCAATGCTCAGCCAACTGATCTGAATCTTTTTGAAGAAGACTCCCCTTGGCTGTCCCTTCGTTTCACCTCACGTCAAACCCGCGAATCCCGCGTTCAGTGAAGTTGGGATTATTGATCCCGTCGTTGCTCGGCTCAATCTCGCTGGGCTCGTACGATGCGACGTGTCCGTCGGGGAACACGAAGTTTCGTTCACCGTCCGGCACCCACCATCCCAAGCCATTGCTTGGATCTGATGGCGCTTCCACTTTGTAGCTCCCCCATTCGCCCGCCATGATCTTCTGGCTCGCAAAGCGAACCTCAGAGCTTCGCGTTCCGAAGAAGAAGCTCAGTTCACGTTCTCCGGTTGATGCGTCCTCGATGACATACGGCTGCGGTGCATCGGGCTCGATGACGCTCCAAAGTCCCTCCGGCCCACCCGCCTGGTATCGCCATCGGCTCGATGGATCAGTCTCAGGAATGCGATCGATCTGCTCCGCGCGATAATAAAACGCCATCGAGTACGCGTAGCTCGTTGCATCAAAGCCGTCTGCCTCATCCAGCGGTGCTAAGAACACATGCCCGTTCTCTTCGCCGATGTTGCGTGTAAGGCCCGAACCGTTCTCGCCAACCTTGTAGTTGTCGTCGGCGTACGGTCCGAGCAGATCGCGGAAGCCGCGTCCCATCCACAACCAGACGTTCCCTGAATTGCCGAGGTCGTCGTCCTGGCCTGCTCCGATCAGCGGATCGATGGCCGCCGGATAAAACGAGTCGTGGTCCTGCGTGTACAGCTCGAACATCATGCCGATCTGCCGCAGGTTTGCCTGGCTCTGCATGTCCAGCGCGATCCGTCGACTCTGGTTGAGCGAGGGCAGCAGAAGCCCGATCAGCAGCCCGATGATCGCGATCACCACCAGCAGCTCGATCAGCGTAAAACCACACCGCTTTCTTGAATACATCGGATCAGCCTTCCTGTCTTGTGTGTTTGCTCTTGCTTGCTCTATCTCTAGATCAGGGCGTTCCGTGCTCGCTTCGCTGCTTCGCCTCGCTCGTCGAGCACCGCCCGCGCCACCAGAAGGTCCAGCGGCGTCGTGATCTTCACGTTCCTCGGATCTCCATCCACCAGCACCACGCGCTCCCCCAAACGCTCCACCAAGCCCGCATCGTCGGTCGAAGTCAGATCGCTCTGTGCGTAGGCCCGCCTCAACACATCCGCTTCGAAAACCTGCGGCGTTTGTACCGCCACCAAACCTTCACGCTCGACCGTCGAGCCCACCGTGCGATAGTCACCGCCTTGATTGGCCTTGCCCGCATCGCCCAGGATCGCGTCGAGCGGGTCAACCTCACCTTCGACCTCTTCTTCGCCGACCCGCTTCAGTGTGTCGGTCACCGGGATGGCCGGGATGACCGCGGGGAATTGTTCCGCCGCTTCCAGCACGCGGTCCAGCACCTCGTTAGGCGTCACAGGACGAGCGCCGTCATGCACGGCCACGTGCGTAATCGAATCACCACCTTCCGCCTCCACCAACGCCTTCATGGCAGCCTGAACACTCTCGTACCGCTCGCTCGTGCCACCCGGAACCACTCGAGCTCCGAGCAACCCAAGCGCATCGCCGAACCTGACCTTGAACTCGGCCATCGCCCCCTCATCCGCAGGGCCCGCTACCACGATCGGCCCAAACTCCGCCCGCTTGGCAAAGAGCTCCACCGACCTCTGCAGCACGGCTCGACCGCCGAGCTCCTCTGCGAGCTTGTTCCGCTCCCCGAACCGAGTGGATGAGCCACCCGCCGCGATGATCACACCAACCTGCATGTGTACATGCTAGCTGCTCATTCCGATCCGCGAGCCCGTAGACCGCTATCCTGGTCGCATGTCCATCCTCGTCCTCCGCCATGATCGTCACACCACCCCGGGTCGCCTCGGCTCAACACTCCGAGACCTGGGCTTCAAGCTCGATATCCGCTCGCTGCCCGACGGCGACGCTGTGCCAGCCTCGATGCGCGATCACGACGGGATCGTCTGCCTCGGTGCCGAGCACCAGATCGACCAAGGACACCATTGGCTGGACACGGAGATCGCCCTCCTCCGCGAATCACATGAGCGTTCCCTCCCAACGCTGGGTATCTGCTTCGGCGCCCAACTCATCGCCAAAGCCCTCGGAGGAGAGGTCGGCCCCATGGAACAACCCGACGCGGGCTTCCCCATGGTCAACCTGAACGGACCACCCGCTCACTCTGAGACGCTCCTCGTCGGCATCCCGTGGTCTTGCCCGCAATTCTGCCGCCATTCCTACGAGATCAAAGACCCACCGCCCGGCGCTCAGGTCTTGGCGTCCTCGCAACGCACCAAGGTCCAAGTCTTCAAGCTGGGCATGCGCACCATCGCGTTCCAATATCACTTCGAAACCGAACCCGAAACGATCGAATCCTTCATCTCCAAGGGCGAGAACTTCCTGCACCGAGCCGGCGTCACAACCGCCGAGTTCCGCGAACAGATCCGTACCCATCACGATATCTACGCCCGTGCCGGGGAACGTCAGTGCGAGAACATCGCGACCTATCTCATCCCCAAAGTCGGCATCGAAGTCCGCGTCTAAATCTGCCGACGCATGCCAACCACTCTCACGATCAAACCGATCCACTCGCGATACGACCTTCCGCGCGCGGTGTGCTCCTATGGCTACTTCATCCTCATGCCGAACATCTGGTCACCCGAGAAACAGACACTGAGCCGGCCGATCGACCTCGCTGAGGGCATCGCCACGTTCACGATCGCCCAGCCTGCTGGCGAGGGCTCAGCGGTCAAAGCCAAAGCAAACCGCGCCCTGTCCCGAACAGAAATCACCGAAGCCCGCCTCAAACTCACTCGGATGCTGCGAACCGATGATGACACCATCGATCGCTTCCACAAACTCGATCCACGTTGGAAAAAGGACAACCGGGGGCTTCTTTTTCGCTCGCCAACGTTCTACGAAGATGTCATCCGCACCGTGACCAACTGCAACATCACGTGGCCTGGCACATGTCTCATGAACGAGCGTCTCTGCTCGGTCATCAATCCTGCCTTCCCGCGTGCCGAGCAGCTCGCACGACGGCGCCCCGCTTCATTGCGTGAGCGGTGCAAAGTCGGCTACAGAGATGTCCGTATCGTAGAGCTTTGCAAGATGTTCTCTTCGGGAGAGATCGAAGCCGAGTGGTATGAAGACCCTGCGCGTACCGACGACGAAATCCGTGCCGCACTCCTCAAACTGCCCGGCATCGGTCCGTTCGCCGCGGCCAACATCCTCCAACTCCTCGGTCGCTACGCGCACATCCCGCTCGATACCGAATCCGTCCGCCACGGTCGACAAGTCCTCAACATGGAAGGCACCTCCGCCTCCATCATGAAGAGAGTCGACAAACACTTCTCGGAATTCGAAGAACAAAAATTTCGCTCGTACTGGTGCGAACTCTGGTCCTTCTACGAGAAGAAAAAGGGGCCAGCATGGACATGGGAGCCGAGAACCACCGGCAGGAGCTTCACGAGCGCACAGATGCGCACGCGAAAAAAGAAAGTATCGAGCCGCAAGAAAACGCGAGCAAGTAAACAGTAACCAGCGATCAGTGATGAGTTATCCGTGGTCATTGCTTTGTCACACCTGATCACGGATGACTGCGTCTCACGAACTCCGCACTTCTCCGCCAAGCTCACCCGTGACCGTCTTCACCACGGTTTCGATCTGCGGATCTACCTCTTCGTGCCGCAGTGTCCGCTCCTCATCACGGAAAGTCATCCTGAACGTTAGGCTCTTTTTGCCTCCGCCGATTTGCTTGCCACGATAGACGCCCACGAAGGACACCGCTTCGAGCTTGTCGAGCTTTGCCAATCGCACGAGCTGTTCAACGCTCGCCCATGCAACACTCTCGTCAAACACAACTGACAGATCACGCTCGATCACAGGGAACGCCGGCAACGCATGGGCCTTCGAGACCGCCTGATCCATCGCGACAAGCATCCCCAGATCAAGCTCGGCACCTATGACACGCTGCTCGATCCCCCACCGATCGCTTGTCGCTTTGCTCAAAAGCCCGAGATAGCCAATCCATTCTCCGTCCAACTCAACCCACGCGTACGCGGCTTCGTCAAACGCCCCCTTCGTTGACTTCCTTGGTTTGATCTCGATCCTTGCATCAGGCCCAACGATCGCATGCACCGCCGCCTGGATCGCACCCGTCATCTCGCGGAGCCGCTGCTGCTGCTGATCAAACTCCGTCCCGGCATCGATCAACAAACCCACCATGGGTTTCTCGACCGTCATCCGGCCATAGTCATCGCCGTCGTCCATCTCCGCGAACGTCGACGCGATCTCGAACAGGCGGATACCGCCATCCTTTTCAACACGCGCGTCCTGATTCCCCGCACGCACCGTCAGCAAGCCGGGCAAGATGCAAGGGCGAAGATAAGGCGTCTCGCGCCGGCGTTCCTCATCTACTTTGATCGTCCGCCAGCCTTCGGGCAGGAACATCTCTGCGTGCTCCTGAGTTTCGAACGAGAACGTCACTGTCTCGTAAAAGCCCGCCGAGACCAACGCCTCCGCCATCGAGTTGGTGCCAGTCTCGCGACGATCCCAAGCCGCGGGCTGGTTCAGATCGAGCGGGACCGCCAACTTCCGTGGCATCTCCAAATGATCGAAACAGTGCAAACGGATGATCTCTTCGATCAAGTCGACCTCGCGTGACAAGTCGTGACGATGATGCGGCACAAGGCATTCCATCTCGTGCTCGCTGAGCATCTCGCAGTCCACACCGATCGCTGTCAGAAGCTCTGCGATCCGGTCGGTTGGCACCTCGATCCCGAGCAGCGACGCGACCCGCGCCGGTCGGAGCACGACCCGGGTCTTCGCGACCGCAGCAATCCCGTCTTCGGCGATCCCCGCTGAGGCCTCGCCGCCTGCGAGCTCGAGGATCAACGCAGTCAGGCGATCCATCGCGGTATCCAGATCACGCTGATCCACAAACCGCTCGTACCGGTAGCAAGCATCCGTCGAGATCCCCAGCCGACGTGCCGTACGCCGGATTGTCGCGGGGTGCCACGTCGCCATCTCGAGCAGCACCCGTGTTGTCTTGTCGGTCACACCGGTTTCTTTTCCGCCGATCACGCCGGCGATCGATACCGGCTTGCTGGCATCAGCCACAACCACGTCGGTCGAGATCAACTTCGCTTCTGTATCGTCGAGTGTGACAATCGTTTCACCGGCTTCAGCATGACGGACAACAATCCTCTCACCATCAAGCGTGTCCAGATCGAACACGTGCGACGGATGACCCAGCTCGAAAAGCACGAAATTCGTCGCATCGACCACGTTGTTGATCGAACGCTGCCCGATCGCTTCGAGACGATCCTTCAACCACTGAGGGCTCTGCCCAACCTTCACACCCTCGATCACGCGTGCGCAGAACCGCGGGCAGAACTCATTGGCCCGGTTCTCAACCGAGGTCGCTTCCGCGCTCGCCTTCGATCCCGCCGAGTAGTTCGCCTGAGGCAGCTTCAGAGCCCGCCCTGTCGCCGCTGCGACCTCCCGAGCGAGCCCGACATGGGCGAGACAATCACCCCGGTTGCTGGTGAGTTCGACGTCGAGCTGGATATCGCCGGCGTCCAAATCGGGGAATTCTTCTCGCCCTTCGATTGGAAAGCCGGCGTGCGTCAGCACGTGGTCCGCCTCGTCCGCGGACACATCCGCAGGCTCCAAATACGCATTCAACCAATTCAGTGACATTAACATGGGACACAGAGAATACCGGGCCGCTCGACACCCCGCGCCTACCCTCCAACATGACCGCCCAAGCGCCTTCTGAACCCATTTTGGGAATCGATCTCGGCACCACAAACTCCCTCGTCGCGATCGCCGACGCCTCTGGCCCACGCCTCCTGGGGCTGTCGGTCCCTTCCGCGGTCCGCTACTCGTCATCGGGCGCCCCCGAAGCGGTCGGCCACGACGCCCGTGATCACGCGATCACCTACCCAGAGACCACCATCACCTCTGCCAAGCGTCTCATGGGCCGCTCGGCTGCGGATGCCGCTGGCGACATCGACTCCTTGCCATATGACGTCGTCGAGGGCGATCACC
>JBCDAP010000026.1:0-9181 GCA_039185335.1 Planctomycetota bacterium
AACCTCTGATCTACAGGTCATCCCTATGCCATTCGAAGGAGAACAAGGCATTTTGCATCTGCTGGGACTGCACTGCGCCTTACAAGAGTCGGTTTGCGACCCTTCTTTGAATTTTAGGAAGTCAGGCAAACGGGGCAGATCTTATCGATCTCGAGAATCATTGGGAGACAGCATGAAGAAAGCGTGGCTAGAGCCTCCTGTGCAAGGGCTGGCGGTACGATTCATCACATGTCTTCTGCTTCTTCAGGATCTTTTTCGAATGATCGAGCCGTCGCTGGTGCGGATGCGGGGACCTATCTCCATCCGCAGACCTTGGCCCGTTTGGCTTCGATCGAACTGCGGGCGAAGCTGATTGTCGAGGGCGTGATGAATGGGATGCACCGATCCCCGTATCACGGATTTTCTGTCGAATTCGCACAGCATCGCCCTTACACGGCGGGCGATGACCTTCGCCACCTTGATTGGAAGCTCCTTGGGCGGTCCGACAAGCTTCATCTGAAGCAGTACGAGCAAGAGACGAACCTGGATTTGGCGCTTCTTGTCGATTCTTCGGGGTCGATGAATTATGGATCGCGCAGCTATGCGTCTGCTTCGGGTACCGGGGATGCCGCGAGCCATCGCGGTTCTGCAGTTTGGACGAAGTATGACCACGCGACGGCGACTGCCGCCGCGATCGCTTTTCTTGCGATTCGGCAGGGTGATCGGGTTGGCTTGGGCATGTTTGCCGACAAGTTGTTCGATGCGATCGACCGTTCTTCGGCTCGTGAGCAGTGGAGAAAGATCGTTCGGACCCTCTCGGTTCATCCTGTAGAACAGGGAACAGACCTTCCGCGAGTGATGGACCAGACGCTCGGGAAGCTCAACAATCGGTGTCTGATTGTTTTGGTGAGCGATTTTTACACGGAGCCGGAATCGATCCGGGTCGCGCTAGCTCGCGCGAAGCACCGGCGGCATGATGTCATGCTCATGCAAGTGGTAGATGAGAAGGAATTGACATTCGATCTTGATGGTGCGGCACCGTTCGAGGGGCTTGAAGGGGAAGGGCGCGTGCGTGTTGATCCGCGTTCGATCCGCTCGGCGTACCTGGAGGCGATCGAAACACACAACGCGAAGGTGGCGAAGATCGCGCGGTCCTTCGGATTCGATTACCACCGTCTTGTGACAGAGGATTGGTTGGGTCCGTCGCTTGGTGCCTTTATGAATCGGCGTGCCGCGATGCTCAAGCGGAGGTCGGTGTGAGCTTTCTACATCCGCTCCTTTTGAGTGTTGGGCTTGGTGCAATTGCGATTCCGATCGCGATTCATCTGCTGATGCGTCGTCGACGCAAGCCTGTCGCTTGGGCGGCGATGCGGTTTTTGCTCGAGGCGTACCGCCAGCAGCAACGGCGGATCCAGCTTGAACAGTGGCTGCTGTTGTTTATGAGATGCCTGCTGATTGCTTTGATTGCCTTGGCGATTGCTCGCCCTGGGTTAGAAGAGGGTGGGTTGATTGGCGCGAGCGGTCGCGATGTATACCTCGTGATCGATGACTCTGCGGTGAGTCAGGTTCGCCTTGATGAAGGTGGGACGACTGCGTTTGATCGATCGGTCGAAGCAGCGCGGGCAATCCTCGAGACGCTTGATCCGGGCGATCGGGTGGGGCTCGCGTTGGCCTCGAAGCCTGTCCGTTCTGTTGTGGTTCCGGCGTCGAATGACGTGGGCGCGGTTCGGAGATTGCTCGATGAGCTCGAGCCGACCGAGGCGCCCGCTGACCTAAGCGGTGCCCTCGAAGCTCTCAGCGCGAAGGTCATTCCTTCGATGGAAGATGGACGCTCGGTGCAAGTAGCGGTGCTCAGCGAGTTTCGTTCGGGATCGGCAGAAACACCAACGCCCATACGCGCTTCGTTCTCTGGTGTGGATGGGATCGAGCTTGTCGCTTCTCAGCCTGCAACGCAGACGGTGGAAGACGTGTCGATTATGGAAGCGAGTGCGCTGCGGCGTTTGGTGCTTCAGGGATCGGCTTTGGTGCGGGTCACACTCCGGCGATCGATCGAGAGCTCGATGCACGCGGGGATATCAACAGTGATCGCGACTGTTGGCGATTCCCCGTTGCCCGCTGTTTCGCGCGAAGTCAGGTTCGAACCAGGACAGCGCGAGATCACGCTGACCCTCGATGTTGCAGTCGATACAGCGGATGAAGAATTGGAAGTGATCACGGTTGCGATCGATCGTGATGCGTTTCAGCCCGGCAACACGCGTCATGTTGTTGTTTCGGTGGAAGGTTCACTGGGTGTCGGGATGATAGCGGAGCAGGGGATCACCTCGAATGCGATTGACGAATGGCCCGCGGCGAGGTGGATCCGCTTTGCGCTCACCGCTGACGCTCAGTCTGCGTCAGAGCTTACGGTGACGACGCTTGACCCGAGCCGTCTCGATCGGTCGGTGCTCGATGCGGTTGGGGTGATCATTGTCACTCGGCCGGATCGTCTTGATTCTCAGGGGTGGGGTTCGATCGAGCGTTTTGCGAGTGGTGGCGGCGTTGTGTTCGTGATGCCGGCGGGTGATCAGCTTGTGCAGAGCTGGACGGATCGGGTGACCGAGATGACCGGAGGTGTCATCGTCATTGATCGTGAGACGCATGATCTCGAGGAGCCGATCGCCCTTTCTCTTCCGGAGACCGAGAGCGGATTGTTCGCGATGACGCGCAGTGAGTTGCCGGCTCTGCTCGAGCGGGTTTCGGTGCAGAAGCTTTTGCGGATGCGCTCCTCGGAGCACGATGCTTCTGGGATTCTTCTTCGTGCCGGCGAACAAGTGGCGGCGATGAGTGCTTCTGTCGGGCGTGGACGTTTGATCTGTTTCGCGTTTTCGCCCGAGGTTGCATGGACCGATCTGCCTGTTCGTCCCGCTTTCGTGGTGATCATGCAAGAGCTCATCCGAGAAGGTGGAGCGGACGGCATTCAGGGTTATGAAACCTGGACAGGGGAAGCGGCTGTTGCGCCCGCCCGAGCTGTTCGTCTGGGTCGTGGCGATGAGCGCATCGAGGTGACCGAGGATGGCCTGGCAGCCAATGCCTTGCGGCGATCCGGTGTACTCGATGCGTACGATGCGGGAAACCGTTCGGTAGGGGTTGTCGCGACGAACATTGCTCCCGTAGCGCTCTCGCTCGAGACTGTGGAATCTCAGGCGGTTCAGGAATGGCTCTCGGGTGCTTTCGCGAGCGAAGACGCTGACATGGAAGAGCCAGCGGTTCGATTGGTTGATGATTTTTCGGTGACCGCGCCATCGGGATCGGGTGATTCCACGAAGCTCAGCATGCTTCTCTTTGCGCTTGCTGCCATGGTTGCGGTGGTTGAACTGGCCATGGCTCGTTTCTTCAGCCATTCGAGTTCGTCCCGATCGACTCCGGAGGCCGGATTATGAACGAGTTCTGGCGTGCGATGCTGGATCTCGAGACGCTTAATCCGGGTGAGGCGGGCGTGCGCTTTGGCATGGCATTGGCCATTCCGGGTTGGGCATGGTTGTTGATTGTGGTTCTCGCATTAGCGCTTGCGATTTGGTCGTATCGTCGCCTAAGTGGGATGCGTTGGGTTCGTGTGTTCCTTGCGGGTGCTCGTGCGGCGTTGCTTGTACTGCTGATGGTGCTGGTTGCGGGTCCTGAGCTCACAGAGCGTCAGAAGTCGACTGAGCCGGACTGGGTGATTGTGATGATGGATCGTTCGGCATCGCTGACGATTGCCGACGAAGCAGCCGATTCTGGTGGCTACATCACACGCGAAGCCCGGATGCGTGAGGCGCTTGCGGAAATGTCTCCTGCGCTCTCGCGTATCGCTGCGGAGCGGACATTGGTGCCGCTCGGCTTTGATGGCGGCGTGACCGATCTTGCGATGTTTGATCCGGCTGATCCAACCGAGTCGCTTGAGGAGCCGGCGGGGCGAGCGACCGCTTTGGGGGCGGCGTTGGAGCAAGCGTTGGCGCAAGCTGCTGCACGTCCGTTGTCGACCATCATCGTCCTGAGCGACGGGCGTTCACGCGATGCACCAACGCGAGATGCTCTCCGTCGTCTTGAGACAGAGCGTGTGCAGATTTACGCATATGCGCTCGGTTCGGAGCAGCGCATCGCGGATTGGTCGATCGAGTCGGTCGACGTTCCCGATGCCGCATTCGCTGGTGATGTTACACCCGTGCGCATTGCGCTGGGCCCGGGGGATGCGCCGGCCCGTATCGATGTGATTGACGAGGCGACCGGGCTTCTGATCGCGAGCGAAGAGATTCGAGAAGGGCAACGCGAAGCGACGGTGCTTGCCACGCCCGATGGTGATGGAGAGGTGCGTTGGCGGGTGCGTCTCGAAGCGGCAGGTGATGACCTTATTGCTGCGAATAATGAGCAGATCGCGGCTTTGCGGATCATCGATGAGCCGATGCGTGTGCTATACATCGATGGCTACCCGCGATGGGAGCAGCGGTACCTTCGCAATTTGTTGCTGCGGGAAGCTTCGATCACGAGTTCTGGTTTGATGCTCGCTCCGGATCGGATTTTTACTCAGGAGGGCAACATCACGCTCGAATCGCTGCCGGATTCACCCGAGGCTTGGGCGGAGTATGACGCGATTGTTTTGGGTGATGTGAAGCCGGACGTTTTTACGCCTCTGCAGTTAGAGCAACTGGCCGAGCATGTGGCGATCCGTGGTGCGGGTGTGTTGTTTATCGGTGGCCCGGCTTCGATGCCCGGACGATGGCAGGCAACCCCTCTTGCGCCGCTTTTGCCAATGCGTTTCGAGGCGAGCCGGATTCCGCCTGCGGATGAACCGGTTCTCTTGTCGCCGGCGCCGGGTGCGGAGGCGCTGGGTGTGTTCCGTCTTTCTGGTGAAGCGACCGATCCCTGGCCCGAAGAATTGTCGGATCCTGACACGGGCTGGTCTCGTCTTCATTATGCGCAGCGGCTCGATACTGCTCGTATGAAACCCACCGCCGAAGTGATTGCAACGGGCACCGGCCAGCTCTCGGGCGACCGTTTTCCACTTGCATTCTGGATGCGGTACGGAGCGGGTGCGGCCGCGTATGTTGGAACAGACGAGATCTGGCGTTACCGCTACGGGCGTGGCGAGGTGTACTACGAACGCTTCTGGGTTCAGCTGATTCGGCGTCTCGGACGGTTTAGCCTCGCTCGCACAGGTCAGGCGGCGACGATCACGTTCTCGCCCGAGGAGCCCACGATCGCCGAGCCGACGCGGGTGACGATCGAATTAGTCGATCAAGCTTTTGTGGATGAAGCGCCGGAATCTCTGATCGTTTCGATTCGATCAGATGATGGGCGGGACGCGGGTACCGAGCTGGAGTTGCGACGCGAGGCGGGTGACCGCCCGATTTACGCAGCGACATGGGTGCCGGACGAGGCAGGGCGATATGGCGTTGCTCCGAGACGACGTTCTCTGCGCGAGCTCGACACGGTGATCCGCGTGACCTCGCCTGACGATGAGCTTCGTCGCCCAGAGGCCGACCACGAAGCATTGGCCACTCTTGCAGAAACAACAGGAGGACGTCTTCTCGAGGCGGCAGACTTGCCTCGTCTTGACGAACTGATCCCGAACGCGACTCGATCGGTGGTGAGCGAACGCCGTGAAGCCCTGTGGGATTCCCCCTTGGCGCTGGCCATTGTGCTGATTCTGCTCACGATTGAGTGGGTTGGACGGCGGCTGATCCGATTGGTGTAGGTATGAATTGATGCACGCAAGCGTGCGATGGCGAAAGGACTGCGTGACGACCGACAACGCACAGGATCAAAAAAATGTTCGCGGCGAGGAACTGCGGCATGCACTCAAGGGGGTGCGTACAAGGGCGCGTATTGCTCTTGTCAGCACTGCGCTGTTTAGCGCTATCGCGGGAACGGTCGTTTGGCTCATCGGGTCGGGCTTGCTTGATTACGCCTTTCGTCTTCCTCGTGCTTTCCGTGGGGTGCTGTTTCTGGTTGCGCTCGCGGTCTTTGGGTGGTACGTGTGGAGGCGGTTGATTCCCGCGATCCGCTTTGCGCCGTCGTTGACAGAGCTTGCTCTTCGTCTGGAGCGTGACAGGCCGGGGCTTGCGACGCTTCTTGCGAGTGCGATCGATTTTTCTGCGACACCGCAACGTTCGGAGCGCACAGACTTGGTTGTTGAGAGAGCCCAACGTGCTCTTGAAGAGTCACGGCCATCCCGCCGTGTGAGTGTGCGCTCTTTGGCGAAACGCACCGGTGCCATGCTGACCATGGTTGCGAGTGCGGCAACGCTGTTTGTTGCATCGCCCGAGCTTGCACGAACTGGGTTTGCACGCACCGCTGCCCCATGGCTCGAGGTGGAATGGCCACGGCGTTTTGCTGTTGAGTCGATGACCGATGCGCAGATCCACCCCGCGGGCCAAGCATTGCCTGTTCGTGCGTTGCTGACCAAATCCACTCGAGCGTTTCGCGAGACGGATGTTTACGTTCGCTATCGGTTCGACGATCGTCCCGAACGACGAGAGCTGCTGACCGCTCAGGGGTATCAAGGGGAAAGCGGCACGCCGTTCGAGCGGTTGATCGATACCAGCGTCGGGGAGAAAATCTCTTTCCGCTTTGAAGCGGGTGATGATTCCACCGCATGGCAAAGCGTGAGGCTGATCGATCCGCCGAGGGTTGTCCAGACCACCGCAGAAGTCTTACCGCCTGATTATGCACAAGATCTCGCGGATGAACGTCTGCTGAATCTAGGGCCTGGGACGGATGCTCGGGCGATCGCACCATCAAGTCTTGTTGGTTCGGAAGTACGCTTGACTGTCAAACTCTCGAAACAAGCCACGATCGTTGATCCGGAAGGTCTTCCGCTCCCGATGGAGTTTGTTCCTACAAGCGATATCGAAGGGCATCTTGTTTCTACATTCGTGCTCGAAGAAGAGATCCGCTTGTCCATTGTCGCGTTGGATGAGCACGGCATTGTTTCCGTTGAGCCCGCGGTGTACCGGTTTCCAGCGCTGACCGATGAGCCCGCATCTGTTGCGATCTTGACCCCGTCGAGCGATCGTCTTGTTCTTCCTACCGCGGCGATTCCGTTGGTCGCGGAGGCACGAGACGATGTCGCTTTGCGGTCATTAGAGATGAGATACCAGCGTTACATTGCCGAGGGTGTGGACGATCCGGAGTCGACGGCTGCGCCGAGCCGTTTGATCGAGTCAGGCGAATCGACCTCGCTCGGCTTATTAATAGCACCAGCGAACGAAACCACGCTCTCATTCGAAGAGACCATTGATCTGTTGCCGCTCGAGCTAGATCCTGGTGATGAGGTACACCTCAAGGCGTTTGCGTTTGATTTGAAGGACGAGGAACCCACAGAGTCTTCGGTCCGGCGGCTGCGTGTGATCAGCGAAGAGTCCTTTACCGAGCTTATTCGCAATCAACTGACACGGATCCGTGAAACCGCGATGGAACTCGAACAGTCCCAGCAAAGACTTATCGAGCGATCGCGCTTTGGAGCGACTTCTCGTGACGATCAACGGGAACAGGCAACGATCACTCGGCGAGCGGAGCGCTTGCAAGAAGAGCTCGAGCTTATCAATCAACAGATAGCAGAGAACCGATTGAACGATCCCGCGATGCGGACCATCGCGGAGCAGTCAGAGGCATCAGCTCAGCGTGCCTCAGAGTCTTCGCGGGACGCTTCGGAGGTGATGGCAGAGGCGGCATCCAGAGAAACGCCGCTGCTCGACCCTGCAGAACAGGCACAACTCGAAGAACAGCAAGCAACAACACAAACCGAATTGACTCGGCTGGCGAATTTGCTCGATCGCGGTGAGGATGCTTGGGCGGTTCGGAGTGCGATTCAACGTTTACTCCGCGATCAGAAAGCATTGCAACAGGACACCGCTAAGGCAACAGAGGGCACGGAAGGCCAATCGGTTGATGAGTTAAGCGACGAGCAGCGTCAACAACTGCGTGAGCTTGCAAATCGGCAGGACGAGCTGGCGCAGCGGGCCAACGAGCTGCAGCAAGAAATGGCGGCTAGGCGAGCGGCGCTCGAGGATACCGATCAGGCTGCCGCCCAAGGCGTGCAGACAGCTCAGCAACGTGCGAGACAGGAGCAACTCGAGGAGCGCATGGAGCGTGCTTCCGAATTGACAGAACAGAACCGTGGCTCTGGTGCGCAAGAACAGCAGCAGCAGGCTGCCGAGACTCTGGAACAGATGCTTGAGGATCTCGAGGCGTCTGAAAGGGCTCGGGACGAAGCTTTGCGTCGCCAGCTCGCTTCACTTCTTCAATCGATCGAGCAGCTGATCGTGGCTCAGCGTGCCGAGATCGATCGTTTAGACAACACGCCCGGCGATGGAGGTTTGCCAAAGCTCGCGGGCGAGATGATCGCGTTGAACACCAACACGATTTCCGTGCAAGCGGATGCGACGGATGCAGGACCCGAAGCGGCAACCGTCGCGGCGACGCTCGATCGGGCGACAGCCGCCCAGTCGCGAGCGATCGGGGCCCTTCGTTCGCGCGATCGCGAGGGTGCCACGAACCAAGAATCTCGGTCTCTCGAATTGCTGATACAGGCTCTTCGCGAGGCTCAGCAAGCGGACCAGCGCGCTGAGGAGCGCCAACGTGAACGCCAGCTCGCTGAGTTGCGGCAGGCTTATCGAGAAGTCCTGAAGTTGCAGGTCCTCATCGTGGAAGACACGATTGTGCTTTCTCCTCCGATGAACGAGCAGCTCGATCGGCGTGAGCGTATCGCGCTTCGCCGGATCGCTGAACGCCAGCAAGCGGTGCGTGAGCAGCTGGCGTTGGTCCTCGATGGAACAGAAGAACTTGCCGAAGCGCGTATCTTTGCTTTCGTGCACGAACAGCTCGATCGGTGGTCGAGCATGGCTTCTGAGGCGATGTTGGGTGGCGACGCCTCGGGTTCACTCAACGCTGCTCAACGCGTTGAGTCGTCGCTCCGCGATCTGCTCGAATCGTTGGAGGATCCCGAGAACGACCAGCCGTTTCGGCAGCACGCCTCGGGCGGCGGCGGCGGAGGTGGTGGGCAGGGCGGTCAAGCGCAAGAGCAGCCGCTCATCGCTCCCCTTGCTGAGCTTCGCCTTCTGCGAGCGGTCCAGATCTCGCTGGCGGAGCGAACCCGGTTGGCCGAAGAAACTCAGGAGCCCGTCGAATCGGTCGCAACCGACCAGCGCGCTCTGGTGGAGATTGGTGAAGCCATTATCGAAAAGAT
>JBCDAP010000027.1:0-9147 GCA_039185335.1 Planctomycetota bacterium
GACGACACGTCCGAATCGGGACGTCGCCTGCGCGCCATGGCTGAACGCATGAACGTGACTAAGAAGTGATCGTGCTGGGGTCTTCTCCGCGCTCGATCGCTTCGATCTTCTTCACGCGCCGTTCATGGCGGCCACCCTCGAAAGTCGTTTGCAGAAAAAGATCGACAATTTTTTCCATCAGCCGATGCCCGAGCAGATCTGCAGAGAGGCAGATCGCGTTCGCATTGTTATGTGTTCGTGACAGCTCGGCTGTGATCTCGTCGTGCACCGATGCCGCGCGGATACCTGTGACTTTGTTCGCGGCGATCGCCATCCCGACACCGGTCGCGTCGATCAGCACGGCAACATCGCCTTGGCCCGAGACAATCCGGGTGCAGACCGCCGAAGCGATTTCGGGATAATCGCAGAATTCGCCCTCAGCGGGTCCGTGCATATTGACGTCATGCTCGCGCGCCTTCAGCCGTTCCGCCAAGTGGTTCGCGGCTTCAATCCCTCGGTGATCGTAGCCCAAGAAGATTTTCATGCCGTTGTTGCTCCGGTCAGCCCTAACTCAGCGAAACGCTCCGCGATCATCACGCTCAACTGCTCCGCCGTTTGATCGTACACACTCTGTCCGCTCCCGATCGGATCGCGCACATCCGCGCCTGCCGGATCGAGTAATTCGACCGTCGTGCCGGGCGGTGCGATCGCCCTTGCCATCTCGAGATGGCTCTGCGTCATCGCATAGACACGCCACGCGTTCGAGATGGAGGCGCGTGTAAGCGGTGTCGAGAGATGGGATCCCATCTCTACACCTCGGCGGTCCATCGCCTTGACCGCCTCGGGTGTTGCGGGCATGCCCGCCATCGCGGTTGTGCCTGCCGAGCGGATATCGATAGGCACATCTCCTGGGTCGCCTTCCGGGAGGAGGTTGCGTGCGATCGCCGCAGCCATAGGGCTTCGGCAGGTATTGACGGTGCAGACAAACAGCACCGTATGCCTGAGCTGCCCTCTCACGAACCGCTCTTCGAGTAGGCCTTCGCGCAAGAATGCCAACGATCCATCGAGCTCGAGACGAACCGTTGTGGAGGCTTTCCCCGCGGGATGAGGCTCTGCCGCGGCAGCCGTCCCGAGCAAATCGCCGGTCCCCGCCGAGTTCAAACGGTCGAGTGCTTGCTCGACTGTTGTCGGCTGCGCGACATCCTCCGCGCGTGCGTTGGTCATGACAACCGGAAAGTCGCAGATCTCGAGCAACAAACTGGCGAGCGGGTGGCTAGGAACACGGATCAGCAGCTGACCATTCTCATCCGCCACACCGGGCTCGATGCCGATACTTTCGAGCACCGTGGGAAGCCGCTCATCAGAGATCGGCACCGCGAGCTGCACGCCTCCCGGGACGAATCGATCGATCAGAAGGCTCTGGAGCGGGGAAATCTGGATCACCTTCGTGATGAGTTCACGAGCGGCCTGGCGTGAGGCCACATGCAACGCCGTCGCCGGCCGAGTTTCTCCTTCGCTGGCAATCCCTCGAATCTTCCACAGCGTCCCAACAGCACTCGCGTTCTCTGCGTTGGCGCACAATGCCGGGGTGGTTTCCACGGGAATCAATCCGATTCCGCCCTGTTGGAGGGTGTCACGGATCGCCTTGGCAACCTGGCCTAACTCTCCTTGTTCTGGTCGGATCAGAGGGAGTGACATCCGAGCAGTGTAGTCCTTCTGGGTAAGAACCTTGCTTCCCTGGGGGGAACGAGGGTAGATTCGTAGCACAGCCACGTTTCAAGAAAGGCCCCAGTGGAGTTTCTCGACACCCAGCAGACACAGTCCCAGCTCGAGCAGATCGGGTTGGTTTATGAGGACACCGGCGAGGGAGATGACACCATCCTCTCACTCAAGATCGATGATGACGAGGAGCGCATCGTCATCATCTCCGCTGCGGAGACTCTCCCGCCGGGTGTAGATGCCGGCGCAGCGACCGTCGTGAAAGATGCCTCGGGTTTAGGCGCTGCCGCCGAGAAAGTCCTTGGTGTTCTTCACGTTGGAGAGGCCATCCTTATTCCTGCTAAACGATGGCGAGATGTTCTGGATGTTGCGGCCTTTGACCTCGCGACTCATGAGGAGTGGCTCGATGTCGATTCCGAAGCCACGCTCCACCAGAACCGTCGTGATCCGCTTGCTGTTCCTCCGTTCCAGAAACACATCGTGGGCGCCCTTCTCAATGCTTGTGCCGAGCACGGCGAGTCAGAGGGATCCAATCTCTTTGTGACCACCATGGGCTCGAAGCTGGTCATCGAGGCGCACTACGAGGGTTACCTGCGGGTTCATCTCGTTTCTGACGCAGTTCTCGATACGCTTCTAGCGGCTTTCTGAATTCACTCCTGCGCACGCACACGCGAGCGTCCGGACACGATCAGCCGTTCTGGTTCACACAAGATGCTGGTGATCTCGATATCAAGATCGCGGCTGAGTTCATCGAGATGAATAGATACGGTTCTGCCCGCGATTAGCCCTTCAACCTCATCCCGCCAACCACTCGGAATATCGTTCGGGATCGCGTCTTCTGGCAAAGAGGGCATAATGGTTCGAGGCACTGCCAATCGTCCAAGGATGACAGAAACGAGCTGACACCGGACCACCCCTTCTTCGAATTGCAGCACTTGGATCGTGATGCCGTATGCTTGCGTCGGTGTTTCTTCTTCGCGATTCTCTGTGAACACGAGACGGATGAGGTGTGGTTCGATTCGCACGCGCGGGTTCGAAACGCCTGAGGGCATTTCGACACCTTGATTGGCAAGCCATGCCGGGAGCCTGGTCGCCAACCAGGCATTTGCATCCGATTCAAGGAGTTTGACAGACCACGTCGGGCCAAGCTCGCCCGATGCCGCGCGGGCGATGCCACTCTCGAGACCTCGCCCTCGGCCCAGTGCCTCCTCGATGTCTAGATTGAGTGATTCGTTTGTCTGGAGATACCAGGCCGGCACTCCCCTTGTCCGGAGGAACAGCACGATGACCACAACCATGGCAATCGCCACCATGATGGCCATGGCGCGTCGATACGCGCGCCAGTTGGGCGTTCCCGCTTGGGGCTTTGTGCGTCGGCGCGGCTTACCCCGCCGACGCTTGCTCATGCCTCGAACCGCTGAAGAAGGATCGAGTCATTCTGCCCGCCGAAGCCGAACCCATTGCTCATCGCCACGCGCACGCCGCCTTCACCGTTCAGGTCGCGGGCTGCATTGGGGACATAATCAAGATCGCAACCCTCACCGGGTGTGGTGTGATTGATCGTGGGCGGGACGAATCCTGTCCGGATAGCCTGGATCGCTGTGATCATCTCAACTGCGCCCGCTGCTTGGATCAGGTGACCGATCATGCTCTTCACGCTCGAAAAGGGCACCTGGTTCGCCTGGTCTCCAAAGACCTTCTTGACCGCTTTCGTCTCAATACCGTCGTTCTCGGGTGTCGAGGTTCCGTGCGCAGAAATGTACTGCACCGGCCCGCGTCCGTCACTCCCAGGTACGGTCGGGTCGATACCCGCTTGCTCCAAGGCCGCACGCATTGCTCTGGCCGCTCCATCACCCTCCGGATCGATATCCGTGATTCGGTATGCGTCCGCGGTCGAGCCATAGCCGCCGACCTCGCAGAGGATGTTGGCCCCGCGTGCTTGCGCATGCTCCAGCGTTTCGAGGACGCAGATCCCAGCGCCCTCGCCCATGACGAATCCGTCGCGTGTGGCATCGAACGGTCGGCTTGCGGTCTGGGGTGAATCCGTTCTGGTGCTCATCGCGGTCAGCCGGATGAAGCCGGTGATTCCGAGCGGATGGAGCATCGCATGTGATCCGCCGGCAAGCATGACATCCGCGTCGCCACGACGCATCACTTCGTACGCTTCGCCGACCGATTGCGTCGAAGCGGCGCAGGCCGTCATGCAGTTGTTCGTTGGCCCTTCCGCGCCGAACACATCTGCAAGGTGTGTGATCGCGAACTGGGGTTCCTGCTGGTACTCGAGCGTGGGTGTCATGCGCTCGTACGCGAGTTTGGCCCATTTTATTGTGTCAACAGATCGCGCCTCATCATCCCAAGAATCGACATTTGAAGACGAATATGCGTCGAAGTCTGGTGCGCCCTCGCCTGACCCGAGATAGATCCCGAATCGCGAGTGATCGAGTTCTGGGAACCCGCTGTTGCGGTTGTTCGGATCGTGCGAGACATCTCCGAGCCCGGACTGTTTCCAGGCTTGGGCCGCCGCGGCCAAGACATAGCGGATGTGCCGATGAGCATGCTCGTGCTCCTCGGCGTTCGCAAGAAAACGCGAAAGCTCAAAGTTGGCTACCTCGGCCCCGAAGTTCGTCGGGTAAGCCTCCGCAGGAAAACGCTCGAGCGGACGGATCGCGCTTTCGCCGGCGATGAGCCTGTTCCAGACCGAGTCAATATCACTTCCGAGCGGAGTAACCCATCCTGCACCGGTAATCACCACGCGACGCCTTGGTCGTGCAGAGCCATTGGATGCTGCAGCTTGATCGCTCAATCGTCATCCTCATCGTGGTCATCGGAATCGTCCATATGAGCAGAGCCGTCGCCCTTGATGGCATCGATTTTGTCCGGGTTGAGGACGCGGACGAGGCCGCCATCCTTCAAGCGGGGGCGGTTGAAATTGATCATCAGGCCGAGTCCGATGTCCGCAGCACGCAGACGTGCTCGCATTGCTGACCGATCAAAGCCCGAGATCTCGCCCATCGAATCGATCACATCCACAACGAAGCGGTTGTCCACATAGAGAGAGACAACGTGTTGGCCGATGTTCTCGCCGTCGTAGTGAACGTCGAAGGTCCATCGGAGTGTGTGGTCAACTTCTTCCTGGCGGAGTTCGTACGCGAGCGCGTTTTCGTAGACCTCTTTCGAGAAACCCGGGCCGAGCGCCTTGTGGATATCGATCGCGCAGCCGATGACAAGCCGGCTGACCTCTGCAAGATCAGGGTCGAGTTCATCATCACGGAGCGTGGGACGATTGGTCGTCTGGCTCATGTGGTGTTCTCCTTGATGAAGTGTGCCGCATCGTTGAGGCAGGGGCGGCAAGATGAAGCTGACAGGAGCGGACAATGAAGGAACCAATGGGACCCCTTCTCGGGTGTCCACGAGATGATAGTCATATTGCCCGGAGAACGAGGGCGGCGGCCGGCCCGCCGAATCCACGGTTCAGAACCAGGATATTTGTGAACTTGCCAGGCGTTGCCTCTTCGCGAGCCGCGTTGATGTCAGCCGGCATGAGATCGCCACGAACCAGAGCGGGAGGAAGCAGCTGTTCTTGGAGGATTTTGACGCCGATTCCAGCCTGCAGCCCGCCATAACCAGCAATCGCATTTCCGATCGCTGGCACCAGCATCACCAGCGGCTTCGACTCCAATGACTTCCCGAACACAGACCGCAATGCCACCAATTCCGCCGCATCAATGTCCGCCTCGCCCAAAGCCCCCGGCAGGATCGCATCAACCTGATCCGCGCCAATACCAGCATCTTCGAGCGAGGCATTGATTGCGCGAATGATCCCTCGAGCGCGATGATCGGCATCTCCCTTTGGAGCCGAGAGACCGCTCCCAAAACCCGCGACCTCGGCGATCGCCTTCACTCCACGCTCGCTCAGCGTGTCTTCCGATTCGAGCACAAGAAGAGCGCCGCCCTCGCCGAGAACGGTCCCGGTCGATGTCTCGCTGTAAGGTTTGACGTGCTCATGCCCGCTCCCTTCTTCGCCCTGCGTTCTTGCGAGCTTCTCTGCGAGGTCGAGCCGGATCAGGCCCGCTGGGTTGACCTTGCTCTCTGCTGAGCCTGCAAGCCCCATATCCGCATCACCACGCTCGATGATCCGCGACATCTCACCGATTGAGATCAGCCCGGACGCTTCTCCACATGTCACCGTGTTCGATGGGCCCTTGCACTGGTGCAGAATCGTGACGTGGCACGCCAGCATGTTCGGCAGCGTCGTCAGCATCCAGAGCGGTGTGAGGTTCTGCATCTTTCCCTCGCCCCACAGCTCGTGCGAAAAGCTTCCAGCATCATCGCGTGCGGTCGCGAGCGCGCGGGACAGATCGTTGATCTCTGCTGCCATCAACCCTGCGCCGATGGTGCAGCCCATCCGCTCGCTCTGATAATCCGATTGGGCATCAGGATCGACCCCGGCGGTCATCAGCTTCGCGTTCTCAGCACCAAGCTTCGCCGCGATCACTGCTTGCTCCATATCCCGCAGCATGACCTTGGCGGCCTTGCGATAGTGCTTCGGGATGTGCTCTTTCAGCGCGTAATCTGGTACCTCGGCTGCGAGCGTCGAGCGGAACCCCGTGGCATCGAACGCTTTGATCGGAGCGATTGCTGATTCGCCTCGGCACAAGGCTTCCCAGGTGGGTTCGATGCCGATACCGAGGGGGCTGACCGCCCCGATTCCCGTGATAAGTGTTCGCCTTCGGCTCATGGAGGGCTCACGGTAGCTCGACACCGCGTGGTTCTCCACCCCGATCGTTCGTTAGGATCCCCGTCATGCCAAGCATCGCATCGGTTAGGCTGGTCGTGGGCATGGAAGTGCATGTCGAATTGCGGACGCGCCGGAAGGTCTTCGCCGCTGCACCATCGCCCGCGCACCCGGAATTCGAGGGGGCAGAGCCAAATACGCTCCTCGACGAGCTCACCCTGGCCCTCCCCGGTTCTCTCCCGGTCATCAACCGCGAGGCGGTCGAGCTCTCGATCCGTGCCGGTTTGGCTCTCAACTGCAAGATCGCCGAGCGGATGCGGTTCGATCGCAAGAGCTATTTCTACCCCGACCTTCCCAAAGCCTATCAGTTGAGCCAGCTCCATCATCCGGTGTGCGGCCCGGGTTCCTTCGACATCCTCAACGACGACGCCTCGGTAATGCGAACCATCCGCATCACCCGTGCGCACCTCGAAGAAGACGCCGGCAAGCTCATGCACGAGGCGCCGGGCGGGCATCCCATCGATCACTCGATCGTCGACCTCAACCGCGCCGGCACCGCATTGCTCGAGATCGTCACCGAGCCCGATTTTACGACCGCCGACGAGGCCGAGGCGTTCGCACGCCAACTCCGCGATGTTTGCCGCTTCATCGGCGTAACCGAAGGAGACATGCAGAAAGGGCATATGCGGTTCGAGCCGAACATCAACTGTGTCCTTACGCTCGAAGACGGAAAAGAAGTCAAGACGCCGATCGTCGAGATCAAGAACCTCAATTCGTTCCGCGCGGTTCATGGTGCCATCGAATACGAATTCGCTCAGCAACCGAAGCGCTGGCAGGAAGACGGCCGCGTGATGGCACCCGGTGCCAAACGCACGCATGGTTGGGATGACGCCCGCGCGGTGACCGTTCCTCAAAGAGAAAAAGAGGATGCGCATGATTACCGCTACTTCCCGGATCCCGATCTGCCCGAAGTCGTGATCGAGCCGACGCTCGTTGAACGCATCAGAGCGGAGATACCAGAGCTGCCAGGTGTTCGCGTGGCGCGCTACATCAAGGCCTTCTCCCTCACCTCGAAAGAGGCGCGCGCTCTTGTCGAAGAACGCGTCGTCAACGATCTGTTCGAGCAGGCCGTCGAGATCTGTACCAGCAACGGTATTGATGAGCCGAAGGCCGGCAAGGGCGCTGCGAATGTCATCCTGCAGACCGGATTCCGCGTTGCGAATGAACAAGAGGCCGGTGTCGCAGAGCTGGGTGTTACCGCCGAGCAGATCGCCGGCATCGCGAAACTCCGAGAAGACGCCACCATCGGCTCTGGCGCGATCGATCCGGTCTTCGAAGCACTCTGCGGATCAGAAGAATCAGCCGAAGAAGCCGCCACCCGTCTGGGCCTTGTGCAGGTAAGTGACGAAGGCCAACTCCGCGATTGGTGTCAGCAAACGCTGAACGATCCAAAGAACGCTTCGTCGGTCGATGATCTCAAAGCGGGGAAACAGCAAGCGGTCGGGCGTTTGATCGGCGGTGTAATGCAGCTCTCGGGAGGCAACGCCGACGCGAAACGTGTGCGAGAGCTGTTGCTCGAAATGATTGCTGAGTAATCAGTAATGAATCATCAGTGATCCGAAAGCAAACACGTCGTCGTGGGTTCTATTCCACGGATCATGCATCACTGTTTATTGATCACTCACATCTTCTCAAGCGGCACGATTCCGATCGACCGCAATCCGTCCCGCAACACGTTGCCGGTCAATCGGCAGAGGCGCAGCCGGCTGTTCCGGGTGCCTTCATTGGGCGCTTTCAGCACCGGGCATGCGTTGAAGAACGTACTGAACGCCGAGGCGAGTTCATAGAGATACGTACACAAGCGGTGCGGTTCGCACAACTCTACGGCGCTCTGAACCACACCCGCGTAGCGGAGCAGCTGAAGAGCGATCGCTTTTTCTTCGGGCTCATTGAGCGCGTAAGCGCCAAGATCGGCGCCCGCCGAGATGCCGTGTTCGCTTTCTGCTTTCCGGAAGATCGAAGATACACGCACCGCAGCATATTGAAGGTACGGCCCAGTATTCCCTTCGAAAGCCAGCATGCGATCGAATGCGAAAACATAATCCTTAATCCGTTCGGTAGACAAGTCCGCGTACTTGATCGCGCCGATCCCGACCGCCCACGCGATCTTGCGCCGTTCGTCTTCCGCGAGATCAGGGTTTTTCTCTTTCACCACTTCGTCAGCCCGGCGCACCGCCTCTTCGAGGAGGTCCGAGAGCTTGACGTTCTCACCCGAGCGTGTCTTGAAAGGGCGTCCATCTTCGCCCAACACCGTGCCGAAGGCCGCGTGCATGAGTTCGATGTCCTGCTCATCCCGTTTGGTGTAGTCCGCACGCCGGCTCGCGGCGAAGACCTGGCGAAAGTGCAACCCCTGGCGAGCATCGACTGCATAGATCACGCGGTCGGCGCTGAGCTTGTCAACACGCCGACGGATACCAGCGAGATCCGTTGTTGCATACAGGAACCCGCCGTCGCTCTTGCGAACCAGCAGTGGTTCCTTGATGCCAAGCTCATCGAGGCGGACAATCAACGCCCCGTCGGAAGGCTCGGCGATGCCCCGAGATTCGAGATCATCAACGAGCGGCGCAAGCTCTTGCGAATACGTCGATTCGCCCGCGGTGTGCGTGTCATTGACCTCAGCACCGAGCATGTTGCAGTTCGCAAAGCAGGCATCA